>JALSPX010000020.1 GCA_026985755.1 Sulfurovum sp.
AGCATACTTGATATGATTGTATATTTTTTCATCTATCTTCTTCCTCTCTTAGTAAAGATAATTAAACCCAAATACTACATCACCCGTATGGTTTAGTGCATTTGCCGATGACAATGAATAGCGATAACCTATATCAAAATCAAGACTCTCTAGAAGGTTTAAAAGTACCCCTCCTTGTCCTCCATATAGCATACCACTTTCATCTATACCAGCAACTTCATAATTCATATACCCTACATTTACTCCAATATATGGTTGTACTGCAAAGTTTTCAGTCATATCTGATTTTAGGAAAAAATAATCCAAAGATAGAAATAATTTCTCAACATTACGCCCTTCATCATCAAAATAATTAAATGTAAACATTGTACGCCATTGCTCATTTTGTGCCCCTAAACGTACACCGTATCCTACACCTTCACTTGTATCGGCATCTTGCCTTCTCACGGCGTCACCTTGCACTTCGGCCATAGTCACTTCAACCCCGATAAACGGTTGACTCTCAGACATATTTTTTGCCTCAACTACATTAGTTAATAATAGACATACAATTGCCATTCCCATTTTTTTGAACATACTAAACTCCTTGTCATAAATATTTGATGCATTTCTTAACTGTCAATGCTTCACATTGATAAGAATACCATATTTTTATATTTTTTAATCTTAATCTTATTTTTAATTATTAAGATTGCCAAGAAAGTATAACAAAATAATGTCAAAATTTGATTTTTTTATTCGTTAGTGGTGTCAAGAGGGAGACTTGAACTCCCGACCTCCGGCTTATGAGACCAGCGCTCTAACCAGCTGAGCTACCTTGACTCTTTAATTGTGAGGTCGAAAGTGTATTAGAATTTTACTTAAAGTAAAATGAATATATACCATTTTCTATATTTCGAGTGTCTTTTCTATTTTTTTCTGATCAAATCCACATATCCATTTACTTCCTATCAATACCACAGGTACCCCTTTGCAACCATGTCTTTGACAATCTTGTGATGCTTTTATATCTCTACTTATGTCTATCTCCTTAAATTTAATTTTATGTGTTTTAAAAAAATTTTTCGCAACATTGCACCATGAACAACCAGGACTAGAAAATAAAATAATCTTTTTCTCTTTTTTTACCATAGAACTATTTCCTCCTTTTCTATCTTTTCTATCTCATCTAAATTCTACACTGCAATCATACAATAAATTTGCAATTTTTACAAAATATTCTTAGAATGTTTTAGTGAATATGACTAAAACTTATTGACATATAAAAAAAAATAAGCTAAAATTTGCTTGCAAAAATTTAATAGAACAAATTAGTAGGAGGTTTCAAATGAATTTCAAACCACTAGGTGACAGACTCCTTGTTGAAAGAGTCGAAGAAGAAAATACAACAGCAAGTGGAATTATTATTCCAGACAGTGCTAAAGAAAAACCCTTAAAAGCAAAAGTTTTAGCAATAGGAAATGATGTAGATGATGTCAATATAGATGACATCATTGTATTTGGGAAATATACGGGCACAGAACTCTCATTAGATGATAAAGAGTATCTGGTACTTGAAGTTTCTGACGTCTTGGGTGTAATAGCATAAATCATACAATACTATAAGGAGTAAACAAATGGCAAAAGAGATTAATTTTTCAGACAATGCTAGAAATGGACTATATGAAGGTGTAAGTAAGCTGGCAGATGCCGTTAAGGTGACAATGGGACCTAGAGGTCGTAATGTCTTAATACAAAAATCATATGGTGCACCACATATTACAAAAGATGGTGTCTCTGTTGCACGTGAAATAGAACTTAAAGATACACTGGAAAATATGGGTGCACAACTCGTTAAAGAAGTAGCGTCTAATACAGCTGATGAAGCAGGAGATGGTACCACTACTGCTACAGTGCTGGCTCATGCTATCTTTAAAGAGGGATTGAGAAACATTACAGCTGGTGCCAACCCTATTGAAGTCAAACGTGGTATGGACAAAGCTTCACATGCTATCATTGAAGAGCTTAAAAAAATCTCTAAAGAGGTGAAAGATAAAAAAGAGATAGCACAAGTCGCAACTATTTCTGCAAACTCTGATGAGACCATAGGTAACCTTATTGCTGAAGCAATGGAAAAAGTGGGTAAAGATGGTGTCATTACTGTAGAAGAAGCAAAAGGTATCAATGATGACTTAGAAGTAGTAGAAGGTATGCAATTTGATAGAGGATACGTCTCTCCATACTTTGTGACCAATGCAGAAAAGATGACCTGTGAACTTGAAACACCACTGATTCTTTTAACAGACTCCAAGCTTACATCACTTAAAGACTTGGTACCTATGTTAGAGCAAGTACAACAAAGTGGACGTCCTCTACTTATTATTGCTGATGATATAGAAGGAGAAGCACTCTCTACACTGGTACTGAATAAACTCAAAGGTGTGCTTAATATCACTGCTGTTAAAGCACCAGGCTTTGGGGATAGAAAGAAAGAGATGCTCAAAGACATCGCTATTTTGACGGGAGCAACACTGATTACAGAAGAGCTTGGCTTAAGCCTGGAAAAAGCAACACTTAATGATCTTGGTCATGCAGCACGTGTCGTGATAGACAAAGACAATACAGTTATCGTAGATGGTAAAGGTGACAAGGCTGCTGTTGAAGCACGTATCAATGAAATCAAAGCACAAATAGGTACAACATCAAGCGAATATGATAAAGAGAAGCTTCAAGAGCGTCTTGCAAAACTTTCTGGTGGGGTAGCAGTCATTAAAGTCGGTGCTGCCACTGAAACAGAGATGAAAGAGAAAAAAGACCGTGTAGATGATGCACTCTCCGCAACCAAGGCAGCCGTAGATGAAGGTATCGTAATCGGTGGTGGTGCCGCACTCATCAAGGCAAGTCAAGCAGTAAATCTTGACCTAAAAGAAGATGAAGCTGTAGGTGCAGACATCATTTTAAGAGCAGTCTTTGCTCCTATGAAACAAATCGCACAAAATGCAGGATTTGATGCAGGTGTGGTTGCTGATAAGATTGCGAATGCTACAGATGCGAACTTAGGATTTAATGCTGCGACTGGTGAGTATGTAGATATGCTTGAAGCTGGGATTATTGATCCACTTAAAGTTGAGCGTGTAGCACTTCAAAATGCTACCTCTGTGGCATCTTTACTCTTAACCACAGAAGCAACCGTTTCAGATATACCTGAAGCACCAACACCTATGCCAGATATGCCACCAATGGGTGGTATGCCAGGTATGATGTGAGAACCGTAAATAAACGTGAAAAGTTTCACGTTTATAGGTTCGAAACCGAAACGGTGGAGCAAAGCGACCCGTGTAGGATGTGAGAACCGTAAATAAACGTGAACAGATTTGTTCATGTGTATCAACCCAAAGTTTTAAGATAACTCTTCTTTATCGTAATATCTCTTCCAACTCATTTACTGGTAATGGTTTTGCAAATAAATATCCCTGTGCATGATCACAACCAAAGTCATAAAGTAAAGCTGACTCTTTCGATGTTTCTACACCCTCTGCCACCACTTCATATCCTAATGTATGTGCAAGAGCAATCATTGATTTTACAGTTTCCTGATGGTTTATATTAGAAGATAGATCAAAAATAAGAGACCTATCTATTTTTATCATTGAGAGAGGAAGTGCTTGTAAATGCTTTATAGAAGAAGTACTCTCTCCAAAATGGTCAAGCGACATGGAGAGCCCTAGGTCTTTAAAGAGCTTAAAATCCAATGCTGTTTTTTCGATATTTGTCATGGCAGATTTTTCTGTAATATCTAAATTAAAATATTTAGGATTCATATCATGCTTGTCAAATAGTGATTCAAGTTGTTTCACAAATCTCTCTACTTGCATCTCTTTAAGAGAGAGATTCAGTGTGATTTTAAAACTCTGTAATCCTGCCTTATCCCAGTTTTTTCGTTGTTTTATTGCTTCATCAAAGACATATTCTCCAATATCTAAAATAAGCCCTGTTCTTTTTGCAACATCTATAAATTTTTCAGCAGTAATCAACCCCAATTCTGGATGTTGCCAACGTACAAGAGCTTCTACTCCCACCATCTCCTCTGTTTTTAAATTAAATATAGGCTGGTAATGTAGTAGGAATTCATGGTTTTTCAATCCCTCTTGAATCTCTTCATTCATTTTGAGTTCATCTTTATGTATACTCTGTACCTCAGTGGTAAAAAAGGAAATACTGGATTCACCTTTTTTTTGTGCTTCATCAAGAGCAATGTAGACATGGTCAATAAGTTTTGAGGCATTTTCTCCATGCATAGGATAGCTTGCTATTCCTGCTGACATAGTAAGGTGTACATTTTTTTCACTCTTTCTCTGTAATTGTCCTATGATTTTTTTTGCTAAAAAATGTATCTCTTCTTCCGTTTTTGTTTCTTTAGGAATCAACAAAAATTTATCACAATCCATACGATACAACTCTAGTTCTTCTTCAAATTCTTTTAATGTTTCTGACATTACCTTAATAATCTTATTTGAAAAATTCAATCCCAATGTCGTTTGTAAATCACTAAAATGATCAATACCCAACAATATCAGTGTAAATGACTCAGCCTTTTTATGCATCTCTATCACTAATGTATTAATCTCTTTGAGTGCCGTAAACTGGCTTGGTAGATCCGTAAAAAAGTCTTTTTCTCCATCACTTTCTATAGGTAGACTATCTGCCGTTGAAATTGCTTGCATATCTATCACACAAGAGATCGTTTTATTAATATTCCATCCACTCTGATCTACATAAACATTCACCTGTCTCATTTTTCCTAAACTAACCAATAATACATTTTGAAGATGGAAATTTTCTTCTCTTTGCTCTACTTCCCGTCTTATTAGTTCAAAAAAATCAACGGGATCAGATGTATCTATTTTCAATTTAATACGTGTTGCCTGAGGCATTGGATGATAATTGTCATCTAAAGAAAAAAGTGATTTGGCTGATTCATTTGCAAAAATTACACTATACGTTTCTGAGAATATCATCATCGCTTCAGAAGCATACTCTTTCTCTTTTTTAAAAAGCCTCAACTCCTCTAAAATATCTTCACTTTTCTTCTCATACCATCGCTTAAAAAGAAAAAACATTCCTACTACAATTAGCAAACATATACCTATGAGCATTTTGATATCCATATTTTCCTCCCATATAATCGTAAAGATTATAGCATATAAGTCTAAATTATTTTATGACTATTTTATCTAAAGCCAATGCTTTCATGCGAATAGATTCATCTTCTATCACAAATGTTTCATCTATCGATATATCTACCAAAGAAACAACCTTCCCCTCTTTAGAGATTTGAGCCCATCCTCTGTGGCACTGCAATTTAGGA
>JALSPX010000021.1 GCA_026985755.1 Sulfurovum sp.
ATACTTTGAATGGTTCTGCTTTGGCTGTGGGTCGTACGATTGTGGCGATTATGGAGAATTATCAGAATGAGGATGGAACGATTGAGATTCCTGAGGTATTGAAACGATATATGTAATTTTTGAAACTGCCTTGTATATAACTTGTGGCGTAGTTCTCTCTTCACTTTTTTAGAAAAAACGAAGCAAAAAATCGTCGTTCCTCTCAAATCGCTTTGCTTTCAAGGGTGTTTGGAACGACAAGGCACGCAGTCGCGTGATTTAATAGAAGAAGAGCAGATTTAAATAGTCTTAGAAGTATCACTATAGCGTGACTTCAACTTCCCTTTCATACTCAAATAGCTGTTTAAAGCACCGATATAGGCTCTAGCAGAGGCTAACATGGTATCTATGTTAAGTCCATGTCCTATGATGGCTGGTTCGTCGTTAAAGGAGACTTTGACGGTTACTGAAGCCAAAGCATCTTTGCCTTCACTCACAGATTTTACTTTATAGTCATCGAGTCTACCTTCATAGCCTGAGATACGGTCGATGGTTTTAAAAATAGCATCTATCGTACCCTCACCAATGCCTGCTTCAATGATTTCATTGTTATCTTTTTTGATTTTCACAGCGGCACTTGGTACACCATTTGAGCAATCCATCAATTGTAATGAAATTAACTCATAGACTTGTGTCGCTTTGGTCATTTCATTGGTAACTAAGGCTCTTAAATCATCATCATAAATCTCTTTTTTTCTGTCTGCTAAGATTTTGAAACGCTCAAAGGATGCATTTAACGCATCGTCATCCAAAGTAAAGCCTAATTTGGACAATTTGTCTTTGAAGGCTGCACGTCCAGAGTGTTTGCCTAATACTAAGGTATCATCTTTGATTAAGCCTATGCTCTCAGGGGTGATTATCTCATAGGTCTCTTTATTTTTTAACATACCATCTTGGTGTATACCTGACTCATGTGCAAAGGCATTTTTACCGACGATGGCTTTGTTGGGTTGTGGCTCAATGCCTGTGATGTTGGCTATCAAACGGCTGGATGGATATATCTCTTTGGTGTTGATATTTGTATCATACCCTGCAAAGACATCTGAACGGGTTTTTAATGCCATGACTATCTCTTCGAGTGCAGCATTTCCTGCACGTTCACCTAAACCATTGATAGTACATTCTACCTGTCTGGCACCATTGACAATGGCTTCAAGTGAATTGGCAACCCCTAAGCCTAAGTCGTTGTGGTTATGTACAGAGATGATGGCACGACCAGCAGTATAGTCGCTCATCTCTTTGACCATCGCACCTATCTCAAAAGGAAGTCTAAATCCTACGGTGTCTGGTAAATTAATGGTGCTAGCACCTGCTTCTATCACGGCATCACTTATCTCTTTTAAGAAGCCCATATCTGAACGTCCTGCATCTTCACAGCTGAACTCTACATCATCGACAAAAGTACGTGCATACGCTACAGCGCGCACTGCACGTTTGATGACTTCCTCAGGAGTCATTTTGAGTTTGTGTTCCATGTGTATCTTAGAGGTAGCGATGAAGGTATGGATACGCTTCATTTTGGCTTTGGCGATGGCTTCACCAGCAGCTTTTACATCCGCATCTATGGCTCTTGCCAAAGAACATATGGTAGAGTTATTTACTCTTTGTGCTATTTTGTCTATGGCATCAAAATCTCCAGGGCTCGCTGCTGCAAAACCTGCTTCAATGATGTCTACACCCAAACGCTCTAATTGTGCAGCGATTTGGATTTTCTCTTCGGTGTTCATAGATGCCCCAGGGCTCTGCTCACCATCTCTTAATGTTGTGTCAAATATTTTTATTGTTTCAATACGCATTGTTTTAACCTTAATGTTGTAAAAGCATATACTTGTATATGGTAGTGGAGGCTTTAGTCCCACCCCAAATTTTAAGTGATACTAAAGTCATCACTTCCAAGTGTATATGTATAATCATTGTCTAATTTTACCTAAATTTGATTAGGAAAGTAGAATAGAATGTTGTGTCGTTGAAAAAGTGGATAGTTAGACTATTAGAGAGTAATCTTTAGCAGGAGAGGGGCATAGTCTTTGGTAAAAATGTTGTGACCGTATATGATGTTTTTCATAATTTTCTCCTACTTTTTTGTTAGTATAACGAAAAAATAGGAGAAAGGCAAACATTATGCTTCTGGATTCTCCTGTTCTTCTTTTGCTTTTGCCTCTTCTATGGCACGTTCAGCCTCAAAAGCCTCTCTTTGTTCTTTTGCCATTGCTTCTGCTTTGGCTATTTTTTCTCCATGGGCCAGGCGACTCTCCATGCCATGCTCTTTTTCAAAATCTTCTATAATGGATCGTACTTTTTTACCCTCTATGACCTCTACATCTAATAATATTTTAGTCATCTTTTCTATAGCCGGACTGTATTGCGTGAGTGTCTCTTTCACATAGGTATAACGTTCATTAAGCGTAGTGCGGATAAAGTTATCCATATCTTCCGCCATCTTTTCACTATAGTCCGTACTCACTGCTCCTCCACCCAGAAAAGAGTTAGATGAGCGTGAAAGTACCATAAGACCAGCTACATCCGTCATACCATAGACAGATATCATATCTTTAAGTATCGCTGTGGCACGATCTAGGTCATTTCCTGCCCCTGTACTTATCTCCTTGATAAAGACCTCTTCTGCTGCACGTCCGCCAAGAAGTACGTCTATCTCTGCCATAAGCTCATGTTTCTGTTTTAAAAACCTGTCTTCATCATCTGGTAAGTGCAAGGTATACCCTAAAGCCCCAAGACCTCTAGGGATGATAGAGACTTTGGTAACACGTGTTGCACCTTTGGTTAGTTCTGCCATGAGTGCATGACCACTTTCGTGGTAGGCGACAATTTTTTTCTCAACTTCAGAGATTTTACGGTTTTTCTTCTCTAGTCCTACAAATGAACGCTCAATCGACTCTAATAAATCAGACTGTTCTATCTCTTTTTTATTGGCACGTCCTGCGAGTAGGGCTGCTTCATTGATGATGTTTGCCAAATCAGCACCTGCAAGACCAGCCGTCTGTTTGGCAACCACTGAGAGGTCTACATTACGAGAGAGTTTGACCCCTTTTGAGTGTACTTTTAAGATAGCCAAACGCCCATCAAAGTCTGGTTTGTCTACCAATACTTGTCTATCAAAACGTCCTGCACGAAGTAGGGCTGCATCAAGTGTTTCTGGTCTGTTGGTAGCTGCGAGTACAATGACAGGTGTATCTGTACCAAAACCATCCATCTCTGCTAGGAGTTGGTTAAGGGTTTGTTCACGCTCGTCATTCCCACCCATTTGACCACCACTTGCACGAGATTTACCAATAGCGTCTATCTCATCGATAAAGATAATAGAAGGGGCTTCCTTTTTTGCTTGAGCAAAAAGGTCACGTACACGGCTAGCTCCCACACCTACAAACATCTCTATAAATCCTGAACCACTCACAGAGAAGAAAGGCACAGATGCCTCACCTGCGACTGCTTTGGCAAGGAGTGTTTTACCTGTCCCTGGAGGTCCTACCAGTAAAAGTCCTTTAGGTATTTTGGCTCCTAGCTCCATATAGCGTTCAGGGAATTTAAGGAAGTCAACTATCTCTTTGACTTCATCTTTGGCTTCTTCTACCCCTTGGACATCAGAAAATTTTGTGTCTGGTTTTTCAGAGTTTATAAGTTTATCAGCTTTACCTGCACCCAGTATGCCTCCACCCATGCCTTTAGACATTTTCCTAGCAAGAAAAATCCAAATAGCAAAAAAGATAAGAATAGGAAGGAGTGAACTCAATAGTTCTGTCATAAAATTTCCACCGATTACACCCTCATAGGTGATATTTTTTTTCTCCAATAAAGGAATGAGATCTTTATCATAGGTAGGGACATTTTGTGCAACATAGAGTACTTTGCGTCCATTCTCTTCTGCAACTGCTTCGATAGTCGTCTGTGTAAGCTTAACAGACTTGACTGTGCCTTTTTCTATCTCTTTTTTTATCTCAGAATATTTTACTCTTTTTGTTTGTGTCACTTGTGTTCCAGAGTTGAGCATACTACCCATTCCTTGGCTACCTTCACCGATAAATGCTTTAAAAAGAAAAATAATCACTATAGCAAAAATAGCAAAAGCCAAGAGAGGATTATCGTTGAAAAAATTGTTATTATTGTCGTTTTGATTACTGTTTTTATCTGCCATGTCTTATTTGTCCTTCTTGTAAATAAGTGTTACCCACTCATCTATCTGTATTCTTTTTTCTAATATTAAATCTTTATATGCTTCAAGCACAATCTCTTCTTTTTTGTCTAAAATACCTGAAAGTACAAGATATCCATATTGTTGTGTTGCCATTTTTAACTCTTTGGCTATACATCTAAGTACATCAGGAATAATATTTGCGATGACTATATCATAAGTTTTCTGTGTTTTATTCATAGAACCCTCCCAAAGAGCATCATATTTTTCTTTGTTGAGTAAAAAGTTTTCTTCTGTGTTTTTAATAGAGATAGGATCAGTATCACATAATGAGACTGTAGCTCCTAATTTTTTGCACGCCAATCCCAATATACCTGATCCACAGCCTACATCTATGATTGTATGGTGTGCTTGTACATACTCACTTATAGCCTGTAGACAAGCAAGTGTTGTAGGATGATGCCCTGAACCAAAAGCAAGTGCTGGATTAATGATAATATGAATAAAATCCTCTTTAGGTGCGTACCAACTTGGAGAAATATAAAATTTTCCAGCCTCTATAGGCTCGATAGAGTCTTTGTACTTTTGAATCCAATCTTGGTTTTCTTTTTCTTCGAGGATGTATTGCATATCAATACTCTCACCCAAAGTGCCAGCTAAGGATACTAGCGCATCTTTAACGTAAGTTAAATCAGATTCACTGCGTACGATGATTTTTTCATACCCTATCTCTACGCCATCTCCTGCGATATTGGCTACAAAATCTGCGATAAACTCTACAAAGTAATCATTGAGGGTGATAGTGAGTTCATAATAGTTACTCTTCGTCATGCATATCTTCTTTGTATCGGGCAAAGCCCAATACAAATTCCTCTCACTAAAGCTTTGCCCGTGGCAAGATAAAGCGTCATTTTTTTACCACCTTAAAAGCTTTTTCAAGGTCAAGGGTACCTTCATAAAAGGCTTTTCCTACGATAGTCCCATCAATACCTGCTTCTATCAGCCCATGGATATCTGTCATGTCTTTGAGCCCTCCAGAGGCAATGGTCTCTAGCCCTGAGGCTTCTTGGATGGCTTTGGTAAATTCTAGATTCACTCCTGTCATCATACCATCACGTCCCACATCGGTACAGATAATCGCCTCA
>JALSPX010000022.1 GCA_026985755.1 Sulfurovum sp.
CTACACCAGGCATAGAACCTTCTGTTGGTACTGCCATAGCGATGAAGTAACCAGATTCAAGACCAGAAACGGTATCTGAGATAGTTACTTTAATCGCATCACCTCTTTTAATCCCCAATCTTTCAGCATCTTTTGTTGCAATCCATACTGGATTATGGTTTTGAGAAATCTCCATAAGGTGTTTAGAGTTTACAGAACGTGTATGAATATTGTATGGCAATCTAAATACTGTGTTCAATGCAAATTCATTTTTCGCTGGGTCAATAAAGTCGTGGTGTACTTGCGTAACAACGTGTACCATTTTCTTTCTATCTTCCGCATTTGTTGGGTAGATAGGTATAGCATACTCTGGCCATTTCCACTCAGCAAACCACTTAGAATAGAATTCAAGTTTACCTGTAAGTGAGTGCCACCCTTGTCTTGCTTCGTCTTTTACAACCACACCGATTTTCTTTTCTCCACCAAATACATGATCTTCAACTTTAATCGTACCATTTTGGTCGATAGTCACTTCATCTTCTGTATATTCGTGACCATGTACGATATATTTACCATCTACTTTTTTAAGTGGTCTCTCTTGTGGTCTGAAGATATTATCTTCAACAAGCCATGTACCCATATCTCTCATCATCTCATAGTTAGGATACTTTGAGTCTTTGTATTTAGGGTTTTGGCTTGCTGCTTTTCTAAGATTAGGAATCTTTCCAAGTGCTGCTTGGTACCACTCAGGTACGGTTACCGCTCTTGTTGGATCTTCTTTAGACGCCCAGAATTTTCTTACACCGAGTGAACCATCCGGATCTACATGGTGTACCATGATATTTGCCCAAAACTCTACCTCTTCCCAGATCTCACCAAGACCTGCTGCCATGTGCGCTTCTAGTGTAGCACGTGTAGGATCTTTTGGCTTCCACCCTGTCTTTTCTAACGCTACACGAAGTGCAGGGTTTTTAAAGGCAAGGATTTTAGCTGGTTTTGTTGGCTCAGATGATTGGTCATGTCTTTCACCTGCAAGTCCTACAGGAAGAACGAAGTCACAATACCAGTTTGTCTCAGACCATGTTGGAGAAAGGTTAAATGACATTTCAATTTTATCTTCTCTTTTAAGACATTCTATCCATCTAAATCCATCTGGGTTAATCCATACTGGGTTATACATACGAGGAATCCAAACAGCCAATTTCTCAGGAATATTTGTGAGCCCTTTTGCTTTCCATTTTGCTCTCCACGCATCATCAAGAAGTAAGTGAGGCATAATGTGAGACATTTCAAATGATGAAAGTGGATACTCTGGTGGCCATGCAATTTCATTCCATACGTCAACTCTTGGAGGTCTTTCACCTGCTTGGGTTGCTGCATCACCTTTACCATTTACAGAGACAACATGCCAGTGGTGCATACCTGTACCACCTTTGTTTCCTGCCAATGCACCACGAAGCACCATTGGTAAGAAACCAGCACGTGTAATCATCCATCCACCTCTGTGGGCAATTGGTCCCGCTCTCCATAAGAAAGTAGAGATTCTATCACCCGCATCGATAAACATGTCATAAAGCTCATCTAATTTATGTCCAAAGCCTTCAAGTTTACACTCTTTGACTACAAATTCTTTTGTATAGGGTGCGTAAAGTTCTTTAAGCATTTCGATGAATTCTTCATAGGATTCACCTGCTGGCACTTTAGAAATATAACCTTTAGATTGAATAAATTCAAGATATTTTCTATCTTGCATCATTTGATCCCAGTTCACCCAATTCTTCACAAAATCATGATTTACAAGATCTTCGCCATTAAGTCCTTTTTCGTTCAAGATTCTATTGGCTAAATGCAAGTAGAGTGCTGTCTCTGTTCCTGGCCAGATTGGTAGCCATAGGTCTGCCATACCTGCAGAGT
Organism: Sulfurovum sp.; assembly: GCA_026985755.1. Lineage (GTDB taxonomy): Bacteria > Campylobacterota > Campylobacteria > Campylobacterales > Sulfurovaceae > Sulfurovum. The sequence goes on from JALSPX010000022.1 coordinate 1,894, forward strand.
TTGACATACGTGGATCCATAACAACCATTTTTGCACCTTTTTTACGTGCATCAGCAATAAGTCCTGCTGATTGTTGGAAGTAGTGACCTGCATCAGCTGCGTGAGAAGACTGAAGGAAAACAAGTTTAGAGTTAGCCCAATCTGGAGAGTTTCTATCATCATTAGCCCATTGTAGTGTACCATTTCTTGCCCCTGCAGAACAGATATTTGTATGAGAATCATATCCATCAAGCCCCATAGAGTGTGGTACACGGTGACCAAAACCATTTTCATTTGGACGCCCTACGTGATACATGATTGATTTTTTAGAAAGTTCATCACCCACTTTAAGCGTATCGTGCATTTTCTTACCGATTTTCGCCATGGCTTCATCCCAAGATGTTCTTACCCATTTACCTTCACCACGCTTACTTCCTGGTGCTCTCATCAATGGGAAAGGAATTCTATCTGGATCATACATTTGTGTTTGAGCCGCATACCCTTTTGCACAGTTTCTGCCACGAGAACCGGCATGAAGTGGGTTACCCATATATTTTTTTACAAAAAGATCTTTGGGATTTCCTGTTCTTTTGTAGGTACCTACTTCTACCCATGCAGTCAGACCACATTGTGCTTCACAGTTGGAACAAACCGTTGGTACAAGCATGAATTCATTGACTTTAATACCGTCTTTATTGCTTTCACTACGTACACCATTACGACCAACACCACCACGTTTCCAGTCATCTCCATCTAACTCTTTAAATGAATCCCACTCCTTAAGCGGTGGATAAAATACAAGTGAATCTGGTGTTGCTGTAAATTTTTTATCTTCTGCCATAGCAGGTGTATCGATAATAGTTTTAAATACACCTGCAGCAAGTGTTGCACCTGCTACAGAGTATGCTGTCCCCTTAAGGAAGCTTCTTCTACCTTCGATAAAGTTATTGTCTTGTTTCATTGATTTAGTCATAGATATCTCCTCCTTAACTTAAGTTTAGCAATTGTGGAATTTTAAGCCATACATCTTTTGCCATGTATAGTCCTACCAATGCTAAAATAGCTGCTACTTTTAATAGTACTTTGTTATCACTTTTCATATTACCAACAGCGATAAAGAATGGAATAATAAATCCAAGGACCATTCCAAACCAGAACTCGATATTGTAAGGACCGCCAGAATGTACAAATGCCAATGTCGCTTCTGCTTCAGCCGATTTGAATGAGAAGAAATACTCACCCATGTACATCATGAAAGAGAAGAATGTTGCAATCGCAAGTACCAATGCTAAATCACGTCTTGCTTCTTTACTCCAATTACCCGATACCAAAATAAGTGCTGATGAACCAGCCATAAATGCTGCCCACATCATCTGCATAACTTCTGCAGGTGCTTGCCATAATTCTCTAGCACTTGACTCTGCCATGATAATAGCAGTATACAGTGTCACAGGGATTGCCAAGAAAACAACAAAAGGGAAAATTGCATCATAAAGACCACCTTTTGTACGTCCCCATGCAGTTAATTTACATCCTTTAAATGGTACACCTGGGAGGTCTTGTCCTATACCAACAACCAACATGATTGTAATAAGTAATAAGAACAATGAAGCCATCCATGCACCTACAGTAATCGCTGATGTCCAGTGTGGGTGTAAAAAGATATTGACCATTCTATATGGTTGGTGAAGATCTGTTAACGTAAATAATAAGAAAATGTTCAAGAATACAAATGCTAAAAGTGGCATCATCCATCTTAAGTTTGGCATCTCTTCTTTTTTATGTCTATAGAGTAAAAATGCACCGACCAAGATGACACCTGTACCAATAGATTTTGCCCACATATTGAGTGTAATCATCCATCCCCAGATAATACCAGGAAGTGCTACATCTAGGGTAACTATCGCTTGTGTTGCGTGAATTGTATTTTCCATTAGTTATCTCCTTCCGTTAACTCTGATTTATAGTCTTTGTTTTCAAAGTCTACAAAACTTCTATTGTCATATTTTTCTTCACTTTCAAATGGAGCCAAGAATCTATCTAGAACACCATGATGCTTGTCACCAATAGCTTCAAGATGTGTCACATTGTTAAAGAGTCCATACCCTTCTAGTCTCTCATGTGCCAATGGATCAAGTGTTTGTGTACCACCACCTACATAGAAATGCGTTGGATGTGTATTTTTTTCTGGTTTACGTACTTGTACAGCACCTTGATGTTCCATAATATACTGAGAGATATGAGAATTATCATCTTCGATATCTCCAAAGATATTGGCACCAACTGGACAAACAACAACACACGCTGGCATCATACCAGATTCTATTCTGTGTGCACAGTATGTACATTTGTCTGCAGTGTTTGTTTCTGGATCCATATAGATTGCTCCATAAGGACATGCCATCATACAACCTGCACAACCAATACATCTTGCACTATCAACATTTACAATTCCATTTTCTAAATAGTGCAATGCAGATACTGGACAGATACGCTCACATGGCGCAGATTCACAGTGGTTACAACGTAGTGGTGTAAAAGAACGACTCGTATCTGGGAATGTCCCAATATCGATATATTTTACACGTAAACGCCACGTACTAAGTGGTACTTCATTTTCCACTTTACAAGCTACCTCACAACCTTTACAACCCATACATAGGTTAAGGTCAACTAAGAATCCTAATTTCATGCTTCCTCCTTTAATTTAACATAGCCTTATAATTAATATAATTATAAATTATTTTTATAGACTATTGAATATTTCATCAATTAATATTATATTTTTTTGCTTTAAACTATCATGATTTTAGGTTATATGATAGATTTTTTGTAAAGTATGTATCTTATTGAACTTTCTACATAAGTGTTATTGATACATACAATAGATACATTTTATCTCTTCTATTCCGTCAGAGCTTTTAAAATCTTTTTCATGCCCGCTTGTGCAGTTTCGAGTACTTGAATATCTTCTTTATTGTCTATCGCCATTGATGACATCCAGTTATACACTGAAGGGAATGCAATATGCATCATTTTATTGTCTTTCTTTTTACTTAGGTAGAGTGAACATGGAGCAAAAGCACCTGCCTCTGGTCTACTTTTTGCAATCGTATAAATCACAGGAAGCTTACAAATAGAATAGACTTCATAAAAATCAAAATCTTCATACTTCGCCTCCTCAAACTCATCTCCCAAATTATTAAACCCAGCAATGACAAACCCATTTGGAGCAAGTTCTCCTTCAAGCCCCATTTTCAATTCATCAAGCTCATCTTCCCAATCTTTTTCGTCCATTTCCATACTAAACTGTGTTACCAATTCACCTTTTGGTTCTTGAGGCGTATATGTAGGAGAAGAGAAGGTTCCCTTTGGCATCGCTTTTTGAAGTGTTTCTTTCACCAGTGCTCTCAAAGCTACCAATGTTTTATCATCA
>JALSPX010000023.1 GCA_026985755.1 Sulfurovum sp.
CTTCTAATTCTTTTGACTGTTTAATGAGTACATCAGAAATAGAGACCATCCCTTCGTTATATCTTCCTCTATAGTTTTCATATACTTTTTTAGTAAAATGCAATTGTCTATTATAACTTTCAATATTTGCCTTTGCACTCAATATTTCTGTTTTAAGTTTTTTAGCTTTGAGGGCAATACCTTTTTTTGCTAACTCTACTTGATCATTGACCATCAAATAATTCACTTTAGCTTTTTCAATATTGGCATCATCTATGCCACCATTAAAGATATTCCATTTCAATTGAATACCTATAGTATAAGCATCTTTGTCTAAAAAATCATTCCATAAAAGGTTATCAGAAGATCCATATTCTGCAAAAGCACCTATTTCTGGTAGATAATTTGCTTTTTCTGCATTTAATGCCATTTGGCTGATTTGTAAACCTAAAAGTGCTTTTTGAATATCAATATTGTTTTTTTCTAAAAGTCTTTTATTTACATAAGGCATCGGTGCCATCTCATTCATTTTTTTAATAGAACTTACCTTCCTATTGAGCAAAAATGAAAGAAACTGATAGGCCAAATCTTTATTCAGTTTTGCTTGGTTATATAAACTTTCTACTTCTGCTTTACGAGCTTGAACTTCCAAAACATCAATATTTTGCGCATATCCTTCTTTTTTCATTGTCTTCACAATTGATTCTAAATGATTAATGTTCTTTATGATTTTAGACAGATTACTAATATAATTACTCACCAATGAAATATCATAAAAGGCTTTTTTTGTTTGAAATATTTTTTCATTATGTAATTTTTGTGTATCATATTGACTCATTTTATGCATTGCTTCAGTAATACGACTATATTCAGTAAGTTTTCCTCCTGTATACAAAGGAAGCATATAAGAAAATTTTGTCTGATAATGATTACGAGTGCTTGGATAATTTAATGCCTTCGGCGCAACAGGCAAAGGATTACTTTTCCCTGACATATCAAATTCGGCAAACCCAAAATCTCCAAATGTTGCTTCTCTACTCTCCAATTTAAAGCCAAAAACTTTACCAGCATCATTTGAATGTATTGCAGTAATACTTGCATCCAACTTACCATAGTGATGACCTTTGGCTGCCTTGGCTTCATATGCTTTCATCTGTTCTTTAAAGCGTGATATCTTTAACTCTAAATTGTTTTTATCCAACATATTCAGTGCATGAGACAATGTAAGATTTTGCATACCTGCAGAAAGCAATAATGGCATCATAAGTAGTAAAAAAAATGATTTTTTAAATAACATACAAACTCCTATAATTAGTAAATATTATAGCAGAAGATAATCAATTTAACTAGAAGTATAAGAACATCTCCACTAATATGTCATGATTTTACATAAGATAATATTAAATAATCTTTTATATTATCTTATATTATATTAAGTTTAATTGATGTAATTATCTGAAAAATATCTGTCTTTTAATTTATATACTTGCGTGAGATACACTAATAAAAGCTTCCAAAGATGAAAGTTCATCTAATATTTTTTTAGTGACTATCCCATCTACACGTACTACAGCTAAAGCTTGCTCATTAAAGTCTCTTCCCAATCTAAAATCTGATATATTCAATCCATTTTCTGCGATAATTTTACCTACATCACCAATGACACCTGGAGTATCATTATTTCTAAAGAAAATCATCGTACCTTTTGGTTCTACATCTAAAATATAATCATCAATTTCAATAATACGTTGTACCGTATCATCAAATACTGTCCCTGCAATAGAAATAGTACCGTCAGCTGTTGTAAGTTTGATACCTACTTTATTGGTAAACCCCGAATTATTTGGTTTCACCTCTTTTGCAATCTCAATAGCACGCTCTTGGGCTACAAATTCAGCATTTACGTAGTTGACTTGATCTCCTAAAGATTCCGTTAGCACACCAACAGTCGCAAATGTACCCATAGATTCAATATGCTGAGCAACTGGTCCAGCTGCCATCACCTTGATCGACTTCACAGCGCTCTTTGTAATTTGTGCTGAGAGATGCCCTATTTTTTGGATGAGTTCAAGATAAGGTCTTACAAAATCAGGTAATTCATTCTCTTTAATAGGTAAATTTAACGCATTTGGATATGAAATACCTTTGGCAGCAGCAATTGCATTTTCTGCTGCTTGTATAGCAATGTTCTTTTGTGACTCTTTTGTATTTGCCCCAAGGTGAGGTGTGACAGTGACATTATCTAAATCAAGTAAAGGGTGATCAATTGATGGCTCTTTGTTAAAGACATCAATACCTGCCATAGCAATCTTACCATGAGTAAGTCCTTCTAAAAGTGCATCTTCATCATATAACCCGCCTCTTGCACAATTAATGAGTATCACACCATCTTTCATTTTGGCTATTTCATCTTTGCCTATCATACCAATAGTCTCTGCATTTTTAGGTGTATGAATAGTAATAATATCACAAGCCAAAATATCTTCAAAGTTTTTTGTATACCCAATATCTAAATCTGTTGCTTTCGCAGGGTCAATATATGGGTCATACGCAAGTACATCCATCTCAAATGCTTTAGCACGAATCCCTACACGGGAACCAATATTACCAAAACCAATGATACCTAGTTTTTTATCTTTTAGCTCAGTTCCATACCAATCTTGTCTTCTCCATACACGATCAAGTTTAAGGTTATTGTGTGCATAGGGAAATGTTCTTACACATGAAAGCATATGTGTCATGGTAAGCTCAACCGCTGCAATAGTATTAGCCGTAGGTACATTCATAATAACAATACCTTGTTTTGAAGAAGCAGGAATATCCACATTATCAACACCCACACCTGCACGTACCACCGCTTTGATTTTTTGAGCTGATTTCAAAAAAGCATCATCTACATCTGTAGAAGAACGTGTAATAGCCACATCTGCCAAAGGGATAATGTCTGAAATTAACTTATCTTTTGGTTCATCTGCAGCATTGATTAGTTTTATTTCATTGTCTCTGGCTAAAATATCTAGCCCATCCTTGTGTATATGATCACAAACAACAATTGTTTTTTTTGACATCAGTTAACCTTTTTGTAAATAGTAAATTTAAGTTTTGAGAATATTGGATAAAGTGATATGAGTCTGTGCAAGACAGACTCAAGAAGCATTATAATTATTTTTTTAACATATCACCAAATGCATCACCCAAGGTCATGCTATCATCTTGCTCAAGATTAAGTTGCTCCATTGCTTCTCTCTCTTCTTGGCGTTCAAGTCTTTTCACAGATACCCTAATTCTATCATTGTTTACATCAATAAAACTAATGACACCTTTTATCTCTTGACCTTTTTCAAGCTCTTCTGCTTTCAATGGATGTAAATCTTCGTGTCTTATGAGTGCATCTACATTATTTTCAAGCGCTATAAATACCCCAAAGTCTTTCGTGTCTTTTACTGTACCTGTAACAATATCACCATTCTTATGGTTTTGTGCAAATGCTTTTATAGGAGAATCTTCAAGTGCTTTCTTGGAAAGTGAAATTTTGCCAGCATCTCTGTCTATCTTAATAATCTTCACTTCTACTTCATCACCAACATTCAATTCTGATTTGGCATTTTTGCTTTTATCCCAAGAAATTTCTTGATTATGCAATAGTCCTTCTACTTCACCTACTTTGACAAATGCACCAAAATCAGTGATGGACGTTACCGTTCCAGTAAGAACATCACCTACTTTATTTGATGCTGTAAATGCATCCATAGGTTTAGGAAGTAAAGATTTAAGACTTACTCTAAGTCTACGACCTTCTTTATCCACTTCAATCACTTCTACATTAATTTCTTCACCATTTTCTAAATAATCTTTTGGATGCTTCACATTCTTATCCCAAGATATTTCAGATACATGAAGGAATGCTTCAAGGTCTTCACCCAAGTCAACAAACACACCATATGGTTCGATATTAGAAACCGTAGCTGTTACAGTATCTCCTACACCGATAATGGCATCAATATCAGCCCAAGGATCAGGATTAGCATCTTTGATAGAGAGGGACAGATGTCTCTTCTTTTTATCATATTCCAATGCGACAACATTAACTTCATCCCCTTCTTCAAAATATTTGGAAGGGTTTACTGGACCTTTATGAGAGATTTGTGAATAGTGTACAAGCCCGTCCATTCCACCAACGTCTACAAACATACCATATGAAGTGATTTTTTTGACTGTTCCTACAACGGGATCTTTATTTTCAAGTAATGCTCCAACGATTTCATCTGTTTTTGCTTTATCCCGTTCAATAAGTTCTTTTCTCGAAACAATCACTGAACCTTTTTCTTTATCTACCTTAACGATAACGGCTTTAATCTTTTTACCTACAGATTCTACACCAGGCTTGGATGAAAGGTACGAAAGTGTGCGTGGCATAAAAAATTCTAAGCCATCCACTTCTACTACATAACCACCCTTATTTTTCTTAGTAACGACGCCTTCAATAATATACTCTTGTTCTTCATCATATTCAGCAATAAACTCGTTAAGTGCTACACGGCTTAGTGCTGCTTTGTAAGAGATACGACCTCTACCCAGAGTCACTACATCAATTGTATCATTCACTGAAAAAAGAATGTTTCCATTTTCATCTGTTATTTCTGTCAAATCAAGGTTTGCATCTCTACCACCACCAATATCTACGACTACTAAGTTATCTTTTTCATCAATTTTGACGATTGTACCTGTTACTAAATCACTTTTTGATTCTGTCTTTTTAAACGACTCCTCAAGCATCGCTGCAAAATCTTCTGTTTCATCTATTTCGAAATCTTCGAACTTCATACCTATCCTTATGTGTACACAAATTTTGCGATATTATATCCAAAAAATTTGTGATACAACTTATATTTATTTAGAATATGATTTTGGAAAGATATATTACCTAAGTATTACCTAAGGAGTACTATGCAATAATTATTATGTAAAAGCTAAACTTGTAGTGATACAAGGGCGGAAAACTACGGGTCTTTTGTATAAAGTAAAGATAGCCGAGCTACACAGATGACATACTATTAGTGAGGCATCTATCTTACGAATCAATACCATACTATTCTAAAGATATTCATCTCTCACACCATATAATCACCTGGGGAGGTAACACACAATGAAACACATGAACACTACTTTAATATCAATTTTTTTGATATTTTTTTCTACAGTCATACATGCAGAGAGCACTTGGACAACCGGAGCATATAACAACAACGAAGACAGAAATCAAACACTCTCTATCCCCAATGCCACAAGTCTGATAGTCACTGTCACAGGAGAAAC
>JALSPX010000024.1 GCA_026985755.1 Sulfurovum sp.
ATATTTTTCTCCTAATCTAGAAAAGATACTCTCTCTTAAACCAAGCATCGTCATCATGCAGCCCAATAACACAAAGCTCTCACAAAAGCTCAACACACTGGGCATCAAAACAAAAATGATACCTATTGACAGGCTTGAGCATATTAAAAAAGCGATTGTAGCACTAGGGATATTATTGGATAAAGAAGCCAATGCAAAAAAGATATTAAAAAATATAAATAATGCCCTGCTTGAGATAAAAGGTATTGTAAAAAATAAAAAAATCCTCATCGTCATAGGACATAACACCTCTTTGGTCAAGCAGATATTTGTCGTGGGGCAAAACCTCTACCTCGATGATATCATCAATGCTTCTGGCAATACCAATGCCCTACACTCCAAGCGTAAAGGACAACCCATCCTTAACCAAGAGAACCTCATCGCTACCAATCCTGACATTGTGATACTCTTGGCACACTCTATGCACAAGCGAGGGCTCACAGCCTATGACCTCAAAGAGCCATGGAGAGAGCTACCCATCAACGCAGGAAAAACCAACGACATCTACATCATAGACAAAGAGTATTCAGGCATACCAAGTGATAGACTGGTACTCTTTTTACGTGATTTCAAAGAGATTTTATATGCCTATAAACATAACAGATTACACCAATAATATATTAAAAAATATCTCCTTCTCTTTGGAGTATGGCGAAGACCTTATTATACTGGGTGCCAATGGTGTGGGTAAAACCACTTTGGCAAAAGTGTTGTGTGGTATTTTCCCTTCAGAAGCTGTGCGTATTGATAGTATCACCCCATCAAAAGTCTATGGTGAAACACGTGCTAGACTCATCAACTATATTCCTGCCAAGTTGGATGTGTTTGATGAATTTATTACCGTGAGAGAGTTTTTGGAGCTTGGGTTGATACGTGGTGTTGCCCGGGAACAACACCCTACGACGGTGGATGATGTATTGCAGATGCTCAGCATCAAACACCTAGCTGATAAAGCCTGCAAATTATTGAGTTCTGGTGAGTCTCAACTCCTGCTTATCGCCTCTGCACTCTTGCATGATGCAAAGTATACTATTTTTGATGAACCTACAGCCAATTTAGACCCAAAAAAAATGCAGATACTTTTTAATATTCTTAAATATGATACTCTTTTACAGAGTAAACTCATTATCACCCATAACCTAGACCTTGCGTATAAACTAGGTTTTAACATTCTCTTTTTAGAAGATGGTTCTATCAAATTTCATGGCTCTAATGCTGATTTCTTTAAGCAGACACACCTAGATACAATATATGATGGCTCCGTAGAAAAATATCAAAACAACATCGTGGTGAAGCTATGAAAAAAGTGATTTTACTTTTTGCCTTAGTGCTATTAGTCATTGCTCCATTTTTTGGACAAATAGACTTGCCTCTCTCTAGCTTACTAGAGCCTGACAACATGGAACACAAAGTCTTTTTTGATATCAGATTACCACGTGTGCTTTTAGCCTTTTTTGTAGGTGGAATATTGGCTCTAGGTGGGCTTATTTTCCAAACGGTATTTCGCAACCCTATGTCTACACCCTTTACCCTAGGTGTGGCTAGTGGTGCTACGCTTTTTACTGCTATTGCTATCGTGCTTGGATTCTCTGCACTCTCCCCTCTGTTTGCCTTTGGGGGCGCGATGATGACAGTCATCATTCTCTTTATCGTTGCGAGTCGTTTTAACGCCTATGACTCTACCTCTCTCCTACTCGTAGGTATCGCTCTTAGTTTCTTCTATGCTGCGGCACTCATGGTGATGTTTTACATCTCCAGCCTGCAAGAGAGTTATGAGATTATGCGTTTTACCATGGGCTCTTTAGATATAGTGGGCTTTGAAAATATCATCATCTTAACATTTGCCTCTGCATTTTTATTGACAGTGATATTGAGATACCGTTATGAGCTCAAACTCCTGCTTACCTCTTATGAGTTTGCCTATCTCAAAGGCATAGATGTCAAAAAGACCAACTACATTTTGCTCTTTGCTGTCTCGGTGGCAGTGGGAGTGGCTGTGAGTTTCACTGGTCCCATAGGCTTTGTAGGACTCATTATCCCTCATATATTAAAAAATATATACAAGCAGAGTGCAGACAAGCTTATCTTTCCTATCTTTTTTTATGGGGGAGTTTTTTTGGTGACTTCTGACCTTATTGCCCGTAATTTAGGTACGGCTAGCGATATACCTATTGGGGTATTGACCTCGTTTCTCGGAGCGCCGTTTTTCATTTATCTTCTTATTAAAGGACGCAAATGAGCAAAGCCCATATTGCTACGCTAACGCTGTGTTCTCTTCAGCAGAGAGCTCTCGCAACTTGTTGCTCTATAAAGGGACGCTAATGAGCAAAGCCCACAATTTAATACACACAATATATACATCAAGGAACATAACATGATACAAACCATCACAGGTAACCCAGATTATATCCAACAGTTTAAAAACAAAAAAGCCACCTTCATGCTCGCCATGTCCAACACAGCCACAGCCAATATAGTGGGCATCACCCAAGCAGGTATCCCTGGTTCTATCTACCTTACCCCTGTTCTCGATGGTGAGTTCATCGCTACTGGAGAGGTACGCAGTATGCCAGATGTGGCAGAGACCCCCAAAGGCGTACCCACCCCTGCACTCATCACCCGTGGGGTACATCTGCTAGCTCCTTTTAGCCACATAGAGCTGCTAGATCTAGGACTAGAGGTACAACCCAAAGGGGACGATATCACCATCCACCACCACGGCATCCACCCAAGCCAAAGCATCGCAGAGGGGGCAAACATCGATGCCCAAGCACTCTTCGAAAAAGGCTTAGCATTTGGCAAGACGTACGTCTGTAAAGACGACTATCTCATACTAGGAGAGTCTGTACCCTCTGGCACCACCACGGCTACAGCTACTGCCTTAGCCCTAGGCTATGATGCCAAGGTACTTTTCTCTTCTAGTTTCAAAGAGGTCCCCAATACCATACGCCAAGAGATCATAAACAAAGCCCTAGAGAACGTTAAAGGCAAAACCGACCTCTTTGAGATACTAGGAAGCGTAGCAGACAATATGCTTATCTTTAATGCTGGATTTGTTTTGGGTGTAGGTGAGCGTTTCCCTGTCGTATTAGCAGGAGGTACACAGATGGCTTGTGTGTTGTTGGTGGTCAATAGCCTTAGGGGTCTGACCCCAAATGATTTGTTTTCTGAACAAGAAAATGAATCGTTTGCGGGTCTGACCCCATTGACCAAAGGGCAGGCACAAGACCTGCCCCTACGTGATGTTGCATTGTGTACGACCAAATGGGTAGCAGAAGATAATAAATCAGATATCAAAGCCCTCCTAGAGATGCTAGACTTCCCTATAAACGCCTACTACGCAGACTTCGATTTCGCACTCTCCAACCACCCTGCTCTCAAACTCTATGACGAAGGAGAAGCCAAAGAAGGAGTGGGTGCTGGTGGGGCATTGATGTATGGGGTTTTACATGGGCTGAGTAAAGAGGAGATGACTCGGCAAGTTGAGGGGTTTTTGGGTTAGGTATGAAAAATATGTCAATTTGACAGATTTTTAACAAAAATAAAAAAGATGAGTTATAATTTTTATGCAGTTTAACTTGTTGTTTTCAAAACAACAGCTGGAACTGTTGTTTGATATTCGCTAGTTAAATTTTAACTGCGAAAGGTGGTGAAAATAATGAATGATATTATTTTCATTTTGACGGTGATTTTAGCTATCTTACGATGGCTTTATAATCGTTAATACATCTGAGAGAGTGTTAAAACTCTCTCTTCAAACATAATTTTAACATAAAAGTATTAGAATGTAAAGAGAATGTATTAGTCCACAACATATGGCATTCTTCATGATTTTCTATTAGGAAAGGTATAGTTTGATTAATATCAATACAATGAAACAACTAGTTAAAAATAACGAAAATATTCATTTTATGGTTAAAGGCAATAGAGAATATTTTCTTTCACCTAAAATTAAAGAATTAAAGAAATTAAATGTTATTGATATATTTAATGGATATGAAACTGTATTAGTTAATAAAATTTTTTTTAATAATCAAAATAAAGTGGGCTTTATTCCAACTTTTATTCTTGACTCCAATGTTGTTGGTAATTTAAAAAAATTTACTAAAAAGCAGTTACTTCAAGAAAAAGATTTAATAATTAACGATGATTTAAATAAATTTCTTATTTATCTTTCTAAAAGTTCAATACAGCACTCTAATGGAATCGATAGAATTTATGATGTAAATCCTATTTTGTATATTATAGAATGTATGCTGAACAATGTGAATGAAGAAATCATCATTGACAACCTAAAATATATAATACAGATTCAAACAATGAATTATAAAAAATTTTTTACTCGTTCCACAGCTCCAGCTGTGGAATGCATATCGGTACAAAAACTCACCATATTCTCTCTACTTCTAGCAATCCATCAATACCTTGATAATCTCTAGCACTAGAGTACCTCCAATGTTCAGCCTCATCAATATAACCTCTCTTTACAGGGTTTTGATGGATATAGTTGATCTTCTCAAACATCATCTTCTCACTCTGTATAAGTTTCGGATGAAACCCCTCTTCCCATACTTGATAACTGTTTTCTTTTCTGTGTGCTTTTTTATGAAATGCAAATTGTTTCAGTAGAGTCGTTGCATTATTTTTTTCTAGTAATTTTAACAATTCATACGCAGTGTATGATTTAAACTTCTGCATCGTTTTACTAATATCATCACTACTTGCTACAAGGTGCAGATGGTTTTCTAGTATAACATAAGAGAAGATAAGCATATTATCACTTTTTTGTAGATAGGCTAATGAGTTCAAAATGATTTGTACACTCTCTTGGTTTGTAAATATAGGTAGCCAGTGCAATACTGTACATGTCAAAAAATAAGGATGTGTTGGTTCATATATTTTATATCTACTTCGTCCCATATTTTAGTATAGCATTTTATGGGTTATATGAGGTTTGTTTTGTAGTTTGGAGTCTGATATGCATTCCACAGCTGGAGCTGTGGAACGAGAAAAACCTTTTGCTTCATCTGCCGATAACTCTCTTTGATCAATGCTCTGTCGGATTAGATTGAGTATATCTTCAAGCTCTTGTAGCTTTTGCTCTTGGAGTCTTTTTTGGTTTAAGGCATAGCCCTTGATGATGTAATCTTTTAGAACTCTATTTGCCCATATCCTAAACTGTGTCCCTCTTTTGGACTTGACACGGTATCCAACGGAGATAATGACATCTAAGTTGTAGTAT
>JALSPX010000025.1 GCA_026985755.1 Sulfurovum sp.
CTTATCGAATACAGAACTATCAGGCAGATAGCGACGACATACACGCAAACGTTTTTTATAGTAAGGTGAAGTAAATAAGTTTGAATAAACAATTTCATGTTTAATAGTACTTGCATGTGTAAACCACCCATCGCCTAGGTACATACCTACATGGGTAATACGCCGTGCATTTTTTTTATTGGTAGCAAAAAAGATTAAATCTCCATATTGTAGTTCACTTGGAGAGATACGTTTTCCTACTTTGGCTTGATTTCTAGCAACACGAGGGATTTCAATACCCATAGAGCCATAAAGATAATAGGTGAACCCGGAACAATCAAAATTATTTGGTCCTTCTTCTGCCCATACATAGGGGCTCCCTTGTAACTTTTTTACCATTTTTGCTAGATTTTTTTTACTTGGAGTGTATTTTATTTTTGGTTTTATTATTTCGTATCTAGGGTTTCCAGGGTGAGGAGAGGGCTTGTTGTGACTACAAGATGTTACGAATAAAAGTATGATGATAGATAGAAGTATATAGGGTTGTTTTTTCATAACGATATTATAGGTAAAACTGATTAAAATATAGTGAATTTTTAGGTAGTTTTATACTTTTTTAAACTATGAGCATCGCATCACCATAAGAAAAAAAACGGTACTTGTTTTTTATGGCTTCATTGTATAGCTTTAGTGTTTTTTCTCGCCCTATAAAACTTGATACAAGCATAATAAGTGTACTTTTGGGTAAATGAAAATTGGTAAGTAGATGATTGACACGTTTAGGAGGATTTAATGGATTTAAAAAGAGATCGCACTCTCCTTGGGTTTTATGCGTACGTACATAATACTCCAAGGTTCTAGTAACAGTTGTGCCTATAGCCAAGAGTGGTGTAGAGGTATCTAAGATTTTTGCAGCACTTGGAGGTATATGAAAATATTCAGAGTGCATAGGGTGGTCTAGTATCTCTTCTGCATCTACAGGTTTGAATGTGCCTGCACCGACATGTAGGGTGACTTTGTGTACACGGTGCCTTTTTTTGAGAGCCTCAAACAGTGCAGGGGTAAAATGCAGTGATGCAGTGGGTGCAGCAACTGCTCCTGCATGTTCAGCAAAGAGTGTTTGATAATCTGTTTCATCTTTTTTGTTGTCTTCTCTTTGCATATAAGGAGGTAGAGGCAGGTGTCCTATTTTGTCAAGCACAAGAACCAATGCTTCAAAGCGTATGGTTTGACCTCTATGGCTGAAGGTAACGATGCGAGAACCATCCTCATTGAGTGTCATGACAATGGCTTCTAGCTGATCCTCAAAGAGTAACCTACTACCCACTTGTACCTTTCCTCGTATCATCACAAGGTATCGGTGTGCATCGAGTGGCTTATTAAAGAGAAGTTCTACTTTTCCTCCCCCTTGTGCTATACCTGACTTGGAGATGTGTGTGGATTCTTTTTGTCCAAAGATGCGTGCTTTAATGACACGTGTGTCATTGAGAAATACATCACACGCTTTGGGTACAAAGTCTAAAAGGTGTCGAAATGTTGTATGTGTAATGGTATCTGTTTGTCTATCATAGACGAGAAGTTTTGCATGGTCTCTAGGATAGACTGGTGTGGTAGCTATGAAACCTTCAGGGAGGAGGTAATCATAATTTTTTGTAAGTAAATCATTTGACATTATGTGTTGCTGTCTTCACTTGTATCTTCTGTCTCTTCTATGTGTGGATTGACGGCTTTGACAATCAGGATAGAAACACCATAAAGTATGACAAGGGGTGCTGCCATAAGCAGCTGAGTAAGTACATCGGGAGGCGTAAGTAAAGCAGCAAGCACAAAGATAATAAGCACGGCATAACGGAAAAAGTCTATGAGTGTTTTGTCTGTAACGAGACCTAATAAAGCTAGAAAATAAGCAAATACAGGAAGCTCAAATGCAATACCAAAGCCCATCATAATCTTGGTGAAAAATCCTACATAGTCTTCGATGTTGATGAGCGGGGTATAGAGGAACGAACCAAAGGTAATGAGAAACTGAAACCCAAAAGGTGTGACAACATAGTAAGCAAAGAGTATCCCTACTAAAAACATCACAGAGCCACCTACAACAAAAGGCAGTATCATCTTCTTTTCATTGGCGTAGAGACCAGGAGCGATGAAGAGCCAAATTTGGTAGAGTATGAAAGGCAAAGCACCTAAAAGCCCTGCAAAGAAAGAGACTTTAAGCGCTACAAAAAATGCACCACCGACTTGGTGTGTGGTGACCATGCCATCTGCTGCTTTTTTAGACAAAGAAGCCACTTGAGCCAATGCTTCATTGAGTGGGGCAGTAATCCACTCTAAGATTTGTTCATGAAAAGTAAAAGCAACGATAAACGCGATGAAAATAGAAAGAACAGAGAGTCCAAGTCTTTTTCGTAGCTCTACAAGGTGAGGACGGAGTTCATCAAACATTAAGCATCCCCTTTGGTATTTTTATCATTTTTTTTCTCTTTTGCTATTTTTTCTTTTTTGGGTTTTTTAAAAGTAACCGTTTCATTTTTAGGCTCTACAGGAGTGGTTAGCGGTTCAGGTGCATCTGTTTTTTTAGACTGTGCCACAGGGAAGTCACCAGAGGGTTGCTCTTCATAAATGACATCATTGAGGTCATCAAAAGCGATGTTCTTAAACCCTTTTAGCTCTTCGGTAGCTTCATTGAGCTGTTTTTTGTAGTTGAGTGCTTCTTCTTTAAGGTCAGCGATTTTCATCTCTTCTTCTAAAGAAGATTTTGCATCACCTATGGTTTTCTTCACACCTTTAATAAACTTAGCCATCTCTACAAGGGCAGACGGAAGTTTATCTGGACCCAAAAAGAGTATTGCTATCACAGCGATAAGAAGTAATTCGGTAAATCCGATGCCAAACATATATAACCTTAGATTTTTAATAGATGTATTTTAACAGATTATCCTAAAATGTGAGCCTTGACAAAATAAGTTTGATATTGTATCATTATGTATATACGGTAAAGAATAAGGACTGAATGATGACTGTAGCATTGAAAAAATGGGGTAATTCTATCGCTTTGCGTATCCCTAAAGATATAGCCAATACGCTGCATGTAGATGACAACTCATTAATGGAATTGGATGTGCATGATGGTGTATTGACACTCAGACCCCAAAAAGAGAATCTGTTAGAGACGCTTGTCTCTCAAATAGATAGTGAAAATCTTCATAAAGAAGTAGATACAGGTGAAAGTGTAGGCAATGAAGAGTGGTAAGTATGTACCAGATAGAGGTGATGTAGTATGGCTCAATTTCACACCGCAAGCAGGAAATGAACAAAGAGGAAAACGACCAGCCCTCATTCTCTCTCCTAAAATCTACAATGAAAAAACGTCACTATGCGTCTGCCTTCCCATCACCTCCAAGGTAAAAGGTTATCCTTTTGAAGTGGCACTTCCTGATGCGTTAGAAATTCAAGGTGTCATTTTGTCTGACCAGATTAAAAATTTGGACTTTTCAGTACGAGATATATCGTTTATTTGTAGGGTAAGTGATGAAGTAGTGAACCAAGTGCAAAAGAATGTTTTGGCACTTGTGGGTGGGTAGTTGTGTCATTTACTAAGTATTAAATTCTCATCTCTTCACCACCCAATACACACTTCTTCCCTCTCTTCTCAAAAGAAAACCCCCTCAGCTTCCCGCAATGCCATTTGCTCTTAACTCGTGATGACGTTCAACGTCGTCACGAGTTAAAATCGTAAGACTGGTCACCTCCACCATATGAGGCAATATGTATACTGTCAATATTTTGCCTCAAGCAACTTATCATTGGCAAATTGGTGTATGACAGAGTTTATGAGCGTTTGATAGGGGATGCCTTTTGAGAGTGCTTTACTCTTTATCTTAATGATGTCTGCTTCTAGGGCTCTTATGTTGATGGCTTTTTTCTGCTTGATATTGCTCAGCACAGTTGCTTTAAAGTTTGCTATCTCTTCCTCTGGTTTTTCCACAGCTACATAATCTACAGCCTCATACTCAGTTTGTTCTGCTTCTAGTTCTCGTAGTATTTTGTCTTTATTCATGATATTCCTTTCTAAAATATAACTATTTTTCATTTTTTGTTCCAAGTATCAACTTGGTATCTTTTCTACTAGGGTAGATAGTCTTAAAAAATATCTCATCATCATTTTCCACAAAGGGAACAACATAGATATAGTGTTCTATCTCCACTAAGAGCTTTTTTTGATTTGGATACTTCTTCTGGTCGGGATGTATTTCTATACGATGCAGACAGTCATTGAGTATAGCTTCTTCAATATCTTCAAAAGAGACACCTCTAGTCTCTTTCAATATAATATTTTTTTCCTCATTCCACCTGATAACTTTCATCCATCTACCTTTAGTATATTATGTATATTAATAATATGTGGATAGTATACCTAAATATTTATGGATTATCAAGAGATAAAACTACTCTTGAATTGCTAGTTTTTATTTGACATCAGGAAAATCACAGATCATCTCATCATAACTTTTATTCTTTTGCAAAGCCTCAATGATTTCAGGTCTGGGATTTGGCAGATTATCAGGCAAATCAAACTCTCCCTCACCTATCTCAAAGGCTAACTTTTCCTTTGGAGGGATAAACTGGGCATCCACACCCTCTTTATTGCCCCTTGCATCGACTCTGTACCAACCGTATTCTTTGAGATATATCCAATTAAGTCCATGCAGACAATAGATATTGGGTCTGTACTCCGAACAACTCAGCCTCTGATAGGCAAATCCCGTGGGAATACCATTGGCACGAAGCAAGGCAACCAGTAAAATAGCCTTGGCATAACACCAGCCAGTTTTATACTCCAACACTTCCGAAGCCTTGTAAGTGGTTGGAATGTCACTTGGATAGTCTCCACTATGCTTGATTTCATCACGAACAAACAAAAAACAAGCCTTGGCTATCTGTTCATCATTATCACAATTCAAAGCAAGAAATTTAGCTTGTTCTTGGATATACTTATCATGATAGTCTATGATATTCGTCGCTTTGAGATAATCTTTCATCTTTACAACCCCATCTCACTCAAACTCGCATAATCATCAGGACGCACATTACCCTCCCAAAGCAGTTTCCTCTCACTCTCCTCAATAGCCACATCATTGATGCTCGCCCAACGCACTTTCATCAGTCCATTTTCGTCAAATTCCCAATTTTCATTGCCATAACTTCGCCACCATTGACCACTCTCATCGTGCCACTCATAGGCAAAACGCACAGCAATTCTATTGTGT
>JALSPX010000026.1 GCA_026985755.1 Sulfurovum sp.
CTTAGCTCTTCCATCGCAGCAAAAACATGCTGATGAAAAGGCAAATAGAAGTCATGACTCATGAGCTTTGAAGCTATCTCTTCATAGGTTTCTGGGTCAAAGATAATAGCAGAGAGTACGGCACGTTCTATGTTAAGGTTGTACATGTTCTCCATGCTAAAACTCCTTTAGAGTTTTAAATGAGAAATGAGAAATGAGAAATGAGAAATTGTTTTGTGTCATTATATTACCTAATTTACTAAAGCTTTTTTATCCCAAATTATGCAATAGAATTGCCAAAATTAGTGATAGTGCTTGTACTGTGGGTGTTTGCAAAGAATTTGAGATTAACCCAAAGGTTAATCGATGATTATTTGTAAATGCCCACGGTGCAATGACTTTTGCTAGTTTGGTGATTTCTATTGCATATTTTGGGTTTATTAAAGAAAAGCATACCATAACTCTTCACTCTTCACTCTTAACTCCTCACTAAGCATTTTGCTTCGCGAACTTCTCTACTTCGAGTACAAATCTATCTACAAGCTCCTCTTCGGGCAAGCGTGCGACTACTTCACCTTTGAGCATGACAAGTCCTGCGTCTTTACCATACGCTATGGCTACGTCAGCATGTTTTGCTTCACCTATGGCATTAACTACACATCCCATGACACTCACATCCATCGGTGTTTTGATATGTGCTGTACGTCTTTCTACCTCTGCTACTGCTGTCACCAAATCAGCTTCTATACGCCCACAGGTAGGACAAGAGATAATGTTAAGCCCCTCTTTGATACGTCCAGAGTCTTTGAGTATGGCTTTGCCTACTTTTATCTCTTCTTCTAGCTCTCCAGTGATAGAGATACGCATCGTATCGCCTATACCATCTAAAAGTAATGCACCCAATCCTATAGAAGACTTCACTGTCGCATGAAAAATAGTACCCGCTTCTGTCACACCTAGGTGGAAAGGGTAATTGTTTTTAGGGCGTAACATTCTGTAGGCGTCTACCGTTCTCTCCACATCACTGGCTTTGAGCGATACTTTAATATCTGTAAATCCTAAGTCTTCTAAAAATTTGATATTATAATCCGCACTTGCTACCATCCCCTCAGCTGTGGCACCATACCTATTTTCAAACTCTTCTTCGAGTGAGCCTGCATTGACCCCTATACGTACAGGGAGATTACGCTCTTGACAGGCTTTGACAATCTCTTTTATCTTATGTTTATCGTTGATATTTCCAGGGTTAAAACGGATACAATCCACCCACTTCGCCGCTTCTAGTGCCAGCTTATAGTTGAAGTGAATATCGGCAATAATTGGCAAGGAGACCTGCTCTGTAATCGCCTGTAATGCCAAAGCATCTTCCATCTTAGGCACAGCGACACGCACCATGTCAGCCCCTGCAAAATGCAAGCGGTTTATCTGCTCTACTGTCTCCATAATGTTATGGGTATCGGAGTAGGTCATAGACTGCACGCTTATAGGCGCATCTCCACCTACGGCTACATCACCGACATATATCTTCTTGGTAGGTACTCTCTCTTTCACAATGCTTTCCTTTGGAAAACAAATGAAGAGTGAAGAGTGAAGAGTGAAGAATATTTTATATTAAACTTTTTTTGTGTTTTACAATTCATTTATTGTTCTCTTTTGCTGTTTTTATACTTGAAGCCAATATTTTAATAAGACTTTCTATATCATCTAATAAACTTATAGCTATATTTTCCTTAAGATAGTTACAATCCATTAAAAGCCTTAACCAATATTTTGTTTCATT
This sequence comes from Sulfurovum sp., assembly GCA_026985755.1. Classification (GTDB taxonomy): domain Bacteria; phylum Campylobacterota; class Campylobacteria; order Campylobacterales; family Sulfurovaceae; genus Sulfurovum. Next base: position 1,760 of record JALSPX010000026.1, read on the forward strand.
TGCTTCTTTTAGTGATATTGATAACTTATTTATAAAGTCTGCTTTAGATTGTGCATATTTACCTTCTGCTACTAGGGCACCTATCGCTGTTCCAGAACGTATAAGTTGTTTACTTAAAATAAATTCTTTTTTATCTTTTTGTAAATATTGACTACATTTCACAATTCTAATAGAGAAATCATAACTTTTATCTTCTAAAATACTCACTACATCTCTTTTTTAAAGCTTTTCAGATGAAAAGCATACCACAACTCTTCACTCTTCACTCTTAATTCTTCACTTGTGGAATTTTCAAGAAAATTCTACAGGGTCCATATCTATCTCTATCTCCCTACAATCCACAGCATGCAAAGCTTTCAGCAATGGCATTCTGTTTTTTGCTCTAAGTAAAATATGGAACCTGTACTTATTGGCTATTCTCTCTACAGGAGCTTTGCCTGAGCCTACTATCTCTACATCTTTAAAGGCTTTGAGCTTGGTGACGGTGTCTAGTGTAATTTTACCCGCTTTACGCTCATCTTTGTGTGCGATGAGTATACGTGCGAGGCTTACAAAGGGTGGGTAGTCTGCCATCTCTAAAAAGGCTAGCTCATCTTTGATGAACAGTTCATAGTCAGATAAGTATGCTTTGAAAAAATCTGCATCACCTGTTTGTACGATGACCTCTGCGTGGCTACTGCGTCCACTTCGTCCTGCTATCTGAAACAACAATGACATGGCACGCTCTCTAGCCCTATAGTCTGCTAGTCCCAAAATATAGTCTAGCCCCATAATAATGCTTAGCGTGATGTTGGCATAGTCATGTCCCTTACTTAGCATCTGTGTACCCAGTAACACATGGCTCTCTCCAGACTCAAAACGCCCCAACGCCTCTTTGAGTCTCTTGGCAGTGGTGATGCTGTCTTTGTCAAACTGTTCTATCCGTATACCTTCTATGGCTGTGCTTATGATTTCTATGGCTTCTTGTGTCCCTATGCGTTCACTTGTGAGTGGTGTGTGTCCACACTGGGTACAGGTATCGGCAATGGCTTCTGTGAAGTTACAGTAGTGACACTTGAGGTAACGTCTGTTTCTATGTAGTGCCATGCCCACAGAACAGTAGGGACAAAGATGCGTCTTGCCACACGCCTGACAATAAAGGTACTTGAAATTCCCACGTGTGGGCAAAAAGAGCAAAGATTGTGCTTTGGTGTGGTAGTTTTTGTCTATAGCCCTCAGCATACTTTTGTCTATGCCATTACCCGTGATAAAGGTATATCTTTTCTTCGCTTCTACAAAAGGTTTGTCTAACTTCACCACATCATATTTATGATACGAACTCATACTAGGTGTCGCAGACGCCAGCAACACTTTAGCCCCAATCTTTTGTGCCATCAGTACCGCCACATCACGTGCATGGTAGCGTGGACGGGTCATGGCTTTGTAAGAGTCATCATGCTCTTCATCGACCACGATAAGCCCTACATCTCTCAATGGCACAAACAAAGCAGACCTAGCCCCTGCCACGATGCGTATACTTCCCTCTTCTATCCCTGCTAGGATACTCACTTTCTTTTTCTTGGTTAGTTTAGAGTGCCACATGGCTACAGTATCTCCAAAATAGACTTTGAGACGTTTTTCCATTTGAGGGGTCAGTGAGATTTCAGGCATGAGGAAAATAGACGTTTTTCCCTCCTCTAACATCTTGGCAAAAAGGCTTATAAATATTTCTGTTTTACCAGAACCTGTCACACCAAAAAGAAGGGATTTTTGTTTTTTTAAGATTTGTTCGTAGGCGTTTTGTTGAGAAGGCGTTAAGATAACGCTTTTTCGATTCCTAATTCCTAATTCCTCATTCTTAATTTTTTCCTGACTAAAAGGAAGGAAAAGTGATATTGCTTCAGAAAAAGAAGAGAAATAATATTCAGAGATAAACTTGGCTATTTGCATCTGCTCGTTGCTGTAATAGCTCTGCAAAACAGTATCTATCTCTGTGGTTTCAAATGAGGGTTTCTCTACAGTACGAAGTACGACTGCATTTTTTGTGGTACTTTTAAGAGGCACAGAAACCATCTGACCACTTTCCAATGTTTCTACTGATGCATAAGTCAAAGTAGGTGCACTAGACTTAATGAGGGCTATTTCGTAATATTTCAAAGACTATACTCTGTCTGTCAAAGTTTGAGGATTACGCTTTGTATGGAAAATAGCCAATATCATGATGATTTCCCCATACTGTTCATACAAAACAATATAAGGAAATTTTTCTACAACAATTTTTTGTACTACTTCATTTTCATAAGGATATAAATTTTTAAATTTTAGTATTTTATCAAATGTGGTGTCTAAATATTTTAAAAACTTAGCTTCCAATTTGTTATCTATTTCATAATAATAGTTCAAAGCATTTTCTAAATCTTCTTCTGCTTTGGGGTGAAGCCTTATTATCATTAGCTATCTCTTTAATCCAGCTTTTACCTCATCCCACGTTCTACCCATAGAAGGATTGTTATGAAAAGATTCCATTCGTGAATTAAGCTCTTTTTTTTGTATTTCACTTAGCTCGTACTCATGCTTATCTCTGGTAAAACCTTTTAAATTGTTATCTGCTATAAACTTCAGTGTATTAAGTATTTCGTCTTTGGAGTTGTTAAAAAATTGTTCTATTTTAGGCTCTTCTATTATTACTTGAATCATACCAAACTCCATCTAATCTTTTTATTTATTGTAGCAGAGCTAGGCTTTAGGTTAGGGAGGTTTGGATGAGATAGATATTAAAAAACGTAGGGGCAATCCCTTGTGGTTGCCCTCCTAACAGTCTCTTACTCTGAAGCAGAATATGGGGGAGTACATATTATTGAGTCAATAATTGACATTCTCTTGTATTTGCATCAGCATCACAATCAAAACGACTTTTTAAATCAAATGTAAATGTGATATTAGAGTTTGTAATAGGCATTTTATAGACATACGTTGTATTATTTGTTTTCATCCAGCATCCTCTACTTGTTGCCGTTTTACAAGAACGCACACCATATTCTAAAATACGACCATCTGCAACTACACCATTAAAATAATCAAACAATACTTTATCGTTACCCGCAGTACCACCTAAACTTGTAAAGTTTCCAAATGCACCCTTTAGGATACGCTTTTGTCTCTCTGTGGCTATGGCATTTCTAATGGCTGACACTGTTGTCTTAGCTTTACTTATTACAGCATCATCTCTAGTGGCTGCAAATTTGGGAATGGCTATGGCAGAAAGTATACCTATGATAACTATGACAAAGGTAAGTTCTAACATAGTAAATGCTTTTCTAGTAAGTAATGACATAGTGTTCCTTTATGATTTATACTTTGTTATTGCTAAGATAAATAGGAATAAAAAAATATAAAAGTTGTATGTTCCCACGTTCAACGTGGGAACAAGTTAAATTAGTTACCGCCGATAATATATCCTGG
>JALSPX010000027.1 GCA_026985755.1 Sulfurovum sp.
GGCCGGCGAACTGGTAACATCTGCAGCAGAAGCACTCAATATTACAAAAGAGGTGGATCCTGTCATGCTTGCCGGTGCACCGATAGAAGGTATTGCAAAATATTTTGATACCCTTCTTTCTGAGACACTACCAAGTGATATCATTGATACAGTATCGGATGGTATATCAGAAAATAGATGGGTACGTGACTTTGTTATGCAAAGTACACAAGATAATATTGATCTCCAAACAGTGAAGCCAAATAAAGAAAATCTTATAAAAATTTTTGATAGATCCGTAGGTATACTTTATAAAGAGAAAGACATAGATCTAGCAAAAGAAATTTCAAAACTATTCAGTGACTATGGTATTGAGTGTGTTTTGTCTAATTATAACAGTCCTGATAATGATACTGAGCATCTTATTGTATTGCTCCCAAAACCAAATAATTCTGATAAGATCAATAATGATTCAATACAGAGTGCTCTCGAATTATTACAAACACCTCTGACATCCAATATAAAAAGTATCACATATGTTCAATACAACAGTGTATTATTTAATCATTCATTAGGCGAAAGTAAAATTGAAAGCAGTTGTGCAGCATCGTATGCTGCAAGTGTACATTTGGAACGTCCGCATCTACGGGTAAGAGTAATTGACTTTGATTTTCGAGTAGACAAAAAAATTATAGCAGAAGCCGTTTTATATGAAAACCTTTTGAGTTCGAAATATCTTTTGACCTCATATGATAAAAACGGCTTAAGGTTTATCAAGACAGCAGTGAAGCTAGAGACACAGCTTGAACCTAAAAGAGAGTATGTAGTAAGTCAGGATGATATAATTTTGGTAACAGGTGGAGCAAAGGGTATTACAGCAGAATGTGCATTGGCTTTGGGAGAGAAAAGTGGTGCTACAATGGTGCTCGTAGGAAGTTCCCCTTATCCTGAAAAACAAGATGAATACAATGAAATTATACAAACACTTAAAAAATTTAAAAAACAAAATATACATCATAAATATGTTAGCTGTGATATTGCTGACTATGAATCGGTAGAAAAACTCGTTAAAAAAATTGAAGGCGAGTTTGGTGAGATAACATGTATCATACATGGTGCTGGAATCAATAACCAAAGCCGAGCAGGGCAGCTAGATGTAAACAAAGCTTATCAGGAAGTCGCACCCAAAGTCACCGGTATGATGAACCTGTGTAATGTGCTAGATAAAAAACCACCAAAACTCATTGTAGGGCTCTCTTCTATTATAGGGATAACGGGTATGCCTGGTAATAGTCTATATGCTTTTTCAAATGAAGTTTTAAATCATATTTTAAGAGATTTTGAAAAAGATCATATACAAACAAATGTCATTTCTATTGCTTATAGTGTTTGGGCTGATGTCGGTATGGGAGCAAAAATGGGAAGTACAAAGTATTTGGAACAAATGGGTATTTTGGCTATACCGGTAGATCAGGGTGTAGAACATTTTTTACGTCTGATCGAGTACAAGCCAAAAGAACGACTGGTTGCAGTTTCATCTCAACTGGATGGTTTGGATACATGGTATAAAATCTCTCCTGCAAAATCAAAAGCAAGCCGTTTTTTGGAAAATATTCTTTCTTACGAAGCAGATATCGAGATCGTTGCACAGGCACATATCACACTTGAAGATGATAACTATATAAGGGACCATAAATATAGAAGAACGTATCTATTTCCTACAGTATTCGGTTTGGAAGCCATGGCCCAAGCTGCAGCCTGCGTTTTGCGCCAAGATTCACTGAAAGGTGTTGTATTTGAAGATATCAGTTTGGATAAACCGATCATTATAGATCCTGTCAATGGGACGGATATTTATATTAAAGCTTTGGTGCATGAACGTACTGCGGAAAATATATTAAAAAAAGTATTTGTCTCTATCAGCACAGATAAAGATGGTTTTGATACTCCTGCTTTCAGTGCAATACTTTTCATAGATTCCAATCATTCAAATACTCCGATAGAGGAGAAATTTGGAACGCCATCCAAAGATTTGGGTATTGAGCCTCTAAAAGAACTATATAGTTATCAGCTTTTTCAGGGAAACATGTTTCAACGTATAGAAAAAGTATATACGATGAACAGTATGAATACTTTATGTGAAGCAAAATACAGTGAAAGTGTACAGGCATTTTCAAAAAAATTTCCACAAGAGCTTATCTTGGGGGATCCATGTTTCCGTGATGCCATGTTGCAGTCACCACAGTTAATGGAAGAAGCATCATGTCTTCCAGTAGGGATCTCTAAATTAATCATCTATCCAAGAGATAATGATGAGTTATATTATATTGACAGTAAAGTTGTTGTCCGTAATGAAAAAGAGATGCAATGTGCAGTTCAGGCGATGAATGGTGATGGTCATGTGATAGAAGAAATCAGTGGCTACTATCTCAAAAAGATCAATAATGGTATGCTTTTTCAAAAGCCAGAAATATTTGCAAATCCAGCAGAAAATGACCAAAAGCTATTTACCGAAAAATTGCAGCAAATAGAAAATGAATTTAATATTAAATCTGCAGCCGTAATACTGCAATATGACCAAACAATAGACCTGTGTTCTAAAAAACAAAGACATGAAAAGGAAAAACCGATCTTTTCTAAAGTACTTTCCATGCTGAATGGAGAAGAAAAATATATTGATATGATAGAATGGAACGATGAAGGGAAGCCTCTTGTTTCAGAAGACGATCTACATATTTCCTTGAGCCATAATCAGGCACACATACTATGTACAGCCGGCTATGAACCTCAGGGATGTGACATGGAAGTTGTAGAAGAACGATCTGAAGTTTTTTGGTCTACATTATCTGATAGCTATAAAGATATTTTACCTCTGATTATGGAACATGATCAAAATATACATCAGGCAGGTACACGTTTATGGACACTGATTGAATCTTATGTCAAAGCTTATGGCACTAAACCGGAAAAAATTTCTATTAACATCGTAAAGGATGATATTATACTGTTTAATGTTTCTTGCGGGGAACAAAGCATGGATTTTGTTACATTCTCGATAACTTTTACACGGAATAGAAAAAAAATAATAGCTTTTCCTATTGAGTATACTGAAACGATGGCTATTTTGAATGAAGATATAAAAGAAGTTACAAAAACTAAAACTGACAATTCTGAAGCACATAATATCAGAATAGGACCAAATGGTGAACTTCAGCAATGTTATCGGTTCAGAGTTTCATTTAAGGAAGCAACCATGCTTCAAAAACTGGTTAATTATTCAACATTTGCATTTTGGATGGGTAAAGCAAGAGAAGCGGCTTTATTAAGTATAGGTGATGAATTGATAGCCTCCAGTTCATCAGGAGATTATGCATGGGTTACCAACTATTCAAATATTCAGATTTTGGGAGATGTAACAAGTTTTGATCTTATAGAAGGACGTACATGGACTTCAAAACGCTTTGGAAATAAAAACTCGTCAAATGTACTTCATTTTGACTGGATCAAGATCAAGGAAAATGGAACGGAGGAGAGAGTAGCATATTGTGAAATGGGGACTACATGGGTACATATCAAAGATCACGGTGTCGTAGAATCTGAAAAATATCCAGACTATCTTGAATCATTTATGTCAGATATTGAACCAAAAAATGCATCTTCTGGAAGTAATGAGAATTTTCATAGAGAGACTATGCCAGAAACCCTTTATGATTTAAAATTGTCCGGGGAAATACTATATAAAACTAAAGAAGGACCAGTAGTTGAACCTCTTTTGCATACAGAAGTTATACCGACAACACTTGAACATTCTAATTTGATAGGTAATATTTATTTTGCACATTATTATGAGTGGCAAAAAACTGTGATTGACAGGTACCTCTATCACATTATCCCAGAATATTATCGTGGAATAGGAGAAGAAGGGGAATTATTCGCTATTAGTTCTGCAGTCAATCATCTAAGAGAAGCGATGCCATTCAATACTATAAAGATTACAATGCACCTTAAGACACTGTATGAAAATGGAGTTGAACTCTATTTTAATTACTATGCTTTATCAAGTGATGATAAATGGTTTAAATTGGCATATGGAATATATCAGGGAGTTTGGCTTATTAAAAAGAACAATAAATATATTCAAACAACTTTACCTGAAAAAATTATTAAAGCTTTTGAAAAAAAATTTAGGAAGTGTGCAGAAGAAAAATCTTCAAAGATTGCCTTGACAAGAGGCCGTTCAGAGTTTGGTGTTACTCGATAGATGAGTAAATTATATCACAATTCCACAGTGTCGGAAGCATTAGAAATTTTCTTATATCCGATAAAATTTTATATTCTAAAGGAAAGACATATGAAAAATACATGTGATTTAGATGAAGCACTCGAAGCGATTAAAGCCGGTGCTTCTATTGACGGTGAAGACGGTGTGCTTGCTCCACTTATCAAACAATTAATTGAAGCAACTCTCGAAGCTGAACTTGAAACCCACTTAGGTAATGAGCTTCGCAACCGTAAGAATGGTAAATCCTCAAAAACCATGAAAAGCTTTGTGGGAGAGTTTGATTTAGAAGTTCCCAGAGACAGGAACGGCACCTTTGAACCTCAGTTCGTGAAGAAATACCAGACCCATACGAGGGATAAGATCGAACAAATGTCAATTGATACCCAATTATCTCCTATTGCTGTCGATCATCCTAAAAATAGCTTCGAAGTACGTATGGTTCAAACCTATAACAATTGCAGGAAACAACAATTACAGAAGTATCTTGGCTTCTTAACTGAAGAGAAGACACATGTACTGCTCAGGGACAACTATATCCAGAAAAAAGATGTCAAAGGTATTTTTCGGTAGAAAAAACACTTTGGCGATCTTGTGTTATAATATTGCAAGGGTCAAGACAACTTAACGAGGTATAAAGTGTCCAGAAAGTACCATAATACCGATGAAAAACAAGTATGTCTACCGTTCAAGAATTTCATATAGTGACCCCCAGCCCGACTGCACAATGTATAATACATAAAGAAGTGAAATAAGAGGAGCAGAAAGATGGGAGAGTTGGAGTCTGAAATAAAAAGGATGACAGCTAAAAGAAAAGCAGAGATCATCATGGAGATTTTCCAAGGGAAAACTACAGTAGCAGAGGTATCTCGTCAATACGATTTGACACCTGCCCAGATCGAGGATTGGATGGAAGAAGCCCGTAAAGGAAT
>JALSPX010000028.1 GCA_026985755.1 Sulfurovum sp.
GTCGTAAACCACGTCAAAAGAGAGGTGAATAACGATGTTAATGCCTAAAAGAACCAAATGGAGAAAGCAACAAAAAGGCCGTAACCGCGGTAAATCTTTCAGAGGTAATAAAATTGAGTTTGGTGATATCGCAATCAAAGCAGTAGAAGCGGGAAGAATTGATTCTCGTCAAATCGAGGCTGCACGTATTACTATGACTAGAAAAATTAACAGAACAGGGAAAACTTGGATTAGAGTTTTCCCAGATAAACCTCTTACTGCTAAACCACTTGAGACAAGAATGGGTAAAGGTAAAGGTGCTGTTGATAGATGGGTAATGAATGTGAAGCCAGGAAGAATTATCTTTGAAATGGCTGGTGTTGAAGAAAAACTTGCTAGAGAAGCACTCACGCTTGCCATTCATAAAATGCCATTTAAGTGTAAAATCATCGCTTTAAAGGATTCAAATGAACTATATTGATATTAAAGAGAAAAGTGAAGCTGATTTACTAGCGATGCTTAAAGAGAAAAAACTTGAGTTGTTTACGTTAACTGCAAAACAAAAGACGATGCAATTGACAAACACTACTGAATTAAGAGTAGCGAAAAAAGATATCGCTAGAATTCAAACAGCTTTAACTGCTGTTAGATCGAAGTAAGGGGTCATTTATGCCAAAAAGACAAATAACAGGTACTGTGATTAAAAAGGCTGGAGATAAAACTGCTACTGTTTTAGTAGAAAGAAGAGTACTTCACCCAAGATATCACAAAACTGTAAAAAGATTTAAAAAATATCTTATCCATGATGAGAAGAATGATATTAATGTAGGAGATACAGTGTCTGCAGTAGAATGTAGACCACTTTCTAAAACAAAAAGTTTTAGACTTCTTGAAATAGTAAAAAGAGGAGAAGTGTAATGATCCAAGGTTTTACTAGATTAAATGTAGCAGATAATTCTGGTGCAAAAGAGATCATGTGTATCAAGGTTCTTGGTGGATCCAAAAGAAGATACGCATCAGTAGGTGATGTTATAGTGGCCTCTGTAAAGAAGGCACTTCCAACAGGGAAAGTGAAAAAAGGTAAAGTTATTAAAGCAGTGGTTGTTAGAACTAAAAAAGAGATCCAAAGAGAAAATGGCTCTTTGATTCGTTTTGACGATAATGCCGCTGTAATTATTGACGACAAAAAAGAGCCAATAGGTACACGTATCTTTGGTCCTGTAAGTCGTGAAACAAGATATGCAGGTTTTATGAAAATTGTATCACTTGCACCGGAGGTATGGTAATGGCAAAAACATTTAAAATCAAAAAAGGTGATACTGTAATGGTTATTGCTGGTGATGATAAAGGTATGACAGGAGAAGTGCTTCAGGTACTTACTAAAAAAGATGCAGTAATTGTTTCAGGTTGTAAAATGGCCCAAAAAGCTGTAAAACCAAGCGAACAAAATAAAGAAGGTGGATTTGCAAATATTGAAATGCCAATCCATATCTCAAATGTAAAAAAAGTAGAGGCATAATCTTATGAGTAGAATGAAGCAAAAGTACAATGACATCGTTCCTGCACTTAGAGAAGAGTGCGGGATTAAAAATCCGATGCAGACACCTAAGCTTGAAAAAATAGTCATCTCTGTGGGTGCTGGTGAAGAGGGGAAAGACTCTAAACTCATCGCAAATATGGTAGATACTATTTCGCTTATTGCTGGACAAAAGGCTGTGGTGGTAAATGCAAAAAAATCAGTTGCTGGTTTTAAGGCTAGAGAGGGAGCTCCTTCAGGTATTAGGGTAACACTAAGAGGTGAAAATATGTATAACTTCTTTGACAAACTTGTATCCATTGCGCTTCCAAGAGTAAAAGACTTTAGAGGAACACCGAGAAAAGGTTTTGATGGACGTGGTAACTATAATTTCGGTCTTCAAGAGCAATTGATGTTTCCGGAAGTCGAGTTTGACAATATTATTAAAACACATGGTATGAACATTACAATCGTAACAAGTACTGAATCAGACAAAGAAGGGTTCGCGCTTTTAGAAAAGCTCGGTATGCCTTTTTCTAAAGGGAGAAACTAATGGCTAAGAAATCAATGATAGCAAAACAGAAAAGAAAACCAAAATTTTCTTCTCAAGCCTATACAAGATGTAATATTTGTGGTAGACCTCACTCCGTATACAGAGACTTTGGACTTTGTCGTGTGTGTTTAAGAAAAATGGCTAACGAGGGACTTATCCCTGGTATGCGTAAAGCAAGCTGGTAAGGAGAATAATCAGATGATGACAGATATAATTGCAGATTCTCTTACTCGTATAAGAAATGCTGCACAAAGAAGACTAGAGGTAACAACACTTCTTCACTCTAAAACAATTGAAGCAACTGTTGCTATTTTTGTAGACAAAGGTTACTTGGAATCTTACAAAGTAAAAGAAGACGGAAACAAGAAAACGATTAAAGTAGTTCTCAAATACGATGAGAATGAACAAAGTGTGATTAACGAGATTAAAAAGATTTCTAAACCAGGGCGTCGTGTACACCAGGGCAAAGATGAAATTAGAACATTTAAAAATGGTTACGGTACTTTGGTAGTTTCTACTTCTCAAGGTGTTATCGCAAACGATGAAGCGTATAAACGTGGAATTGGCGGCGAAGTAATCTGTAGTATTTGGTAAGGAGATAAGATGTCAAGAGTAGGAAAAAGACCAGTTACAATAGCTAGTGGTATTGATGTATCACTAGACGGTACATGTCTCGTGGCTAAGAAGGGCAATCTTGAAAAAAGACTTGAAACACATGGTAGAGTCAAAATTTCTATTGATGGTTCTGAAGTCACTTTCACAAGAGTAGGTGATGAAAAACAAGATGCAGCATTTTGGGGAACATATAGAGCACTATTTAACAATATTATTATTGGTTTAGACAAAGGATACACAAAATCTTTGGAGATTAATGGTGTTGGTTATAGAGCTGCAGTTCAGGGGAAAGTATTGAACCTTCAGCTTGGATTTTCTCACCCAATTGATTACGCTATCCCAGAAGGTCTTGAAGTGAAGGTTGAAAAAAATATCATCACAATTTCTGGAACAGATAAACAAGTGGTAGGTCAAGCTGCAGCAGAAATTAGATCATTCAGACCGCCAGAGCCTTACAAAGGTAAAGGTGTGAAGTACACAGATGAGCATATCATCAGAAAAGCTGGTAAAGCAGCGAGTAAGTAAAAGGTGGTAGTATGTTAAAAAGTATTCAAAAAAGAAAAAATAAACTTCGTGCTCAAAGAAAAGCAAGAGTCAGAGGTAAAATATTTGGAACTCCTGAGCTTCCAAGATTGTCTGTGTATAAATCAAACAAGTATTTCTATGCTCAAGCGATTGATGATAATACAGGTACAACACTTGTATCTGTAGATGGTAGAAAACTTGGTTTAAAATCAAACCAAGAAGATGTAAAAAAAGTGGCTACTGAAATGGCTAAAAATCTTGCTTCGAAAAACATTGAGAGTGTTGTATTTGACAGAAATGGTTATTTATACCATGGTGTTGTTGCATCATTTGCTGATGCACTTAGAGAAGCGGGAATTAAGTTTTAAGGAAGCATGATGCAAAATAATAATCAAAACGAAGAAATTGAAAAAGAATTTGAAGAAGTAATCGTTAATATCGGTCGTGTTACTAAGGTTGTTAAAGGTGGTAGAAGATTTAGATTTACTGCACTTGTAGTCATTGGTGACAAAAAAGGGACAGTAGGATATGGATTTGGTAAAGCCAAAGAGGTACCTGATGCGATTAAAAAAGCGGTGGATGATGCACACAAAAACCTTGTGAAAGTAAACATCAAAGGAACAACGATAGCACATGATATTGAACATAAGTTCAATGCAAGTAGGATTGTACTTAGACCAGCGTCTGAAGGTACAGGTGTTATTGCAGGTGGTGCAGCTAGACCAGTACTTGAGCTTGCAGGAATTCAAGATGTTCTTAGCAAATCAATTGGTTCTAACAACCCAAATAACCTAGTAAGGGCAACCATACAGGCACTTACTAGAATCAAAGCATAAGGGGTAAAATATGGGTTTACATAATTTACAACCAGCTCCTGGTTCAACTAAAAATAGAAAAAGAGTTGGGCGAGGACAGGGTTCAGGAACAGGTAAAACAGCAGGACGCGGTAACAAGGGTCAAAAAGCAAGATCAGGTTACTCAAAAAAGAGAGGTTTTGAGGGTGGGCAAATGCCACTATATAAAAGATTACCTAAAATAGGGTTCACTTCTAAAATCGAAAAACCTTATGTAATCAATGTAGAAAAAATAAAAGCAGTTGCTGAGCTCTCTGAAATTACGATTGAATCAATCAAGTCTGTCCATAAACTTGGTAAATCAGTCACTAGAGTAAAATTGATTGGTGCTGGTGCAAAAGATCTTGCATCTAAAATCAAAGACGAAGCTATTACAACAAGCGGTAAATAATCATGGGTAACGCTTTAACTCAAAAAATCTTAATTACTTTAGGCTTCCTGTTTGCATATAGAGTTTTAGCCTATATACCAACGCCAGGAATTGACTTGGGTGTTATCAAAGAGTTTTTTGATAACAACTCAGGCAATGGGCTTGGCATGTTAAATATGTTCAGTGGTGGTGCTGTATCAAGACTCAGTATCATTTCATTAGGTATTATGCCGTACATTACAGCCTCTATTGTGATGGAGCTCTTATCAGCTACGTTTCCTGCGCTTGGTCAGATGAAAAAAGAGCGTGATGGTATGCAAAAATATATGCAAATTATTCGTTATTTTACCATTTTTATTACTGTAGTACAAGCGATTGGTGTCTCTATGGGTCTTCAAAGTATGACAGGACGCTCAGGTGCAAGTGCTGTGATGATTGACCCTACAACATTTACAATACTCACAACGTTCTCTATGTTAACGGGTACTATGCTACTTATGTGGATAGGTGAGCAAATTACACAAAAAGGTATCGGTAATGGTATATCACTGATTATCTTTGCAGGTATTGTGTCTGGTTTACCATCAGGGATAGCCAATACAATTAGAGCAGTAAATGCTGGCGAGATGAATTTCTTGGTTGTGCTAGGCATTGTTGCAATTATGCTTATTACCATACTTGCTATTATTTATGTTGAACTTGGAGAGAGACGTGTACCTATCTCCTATTCAAGAAAAACAATCATGCAGAATCAAACAAAAAGAGTAATGAATTATATTCCTATAAAAGTAAACCTTTCAGGAGTTATTCCACCTATTTTTGCCTCTGCTATTTTGATGTTTCCTTTGACGATGTTACAATCTAGCAGCAATGAATTTGCTACTGCAATTGCAGATTCTTTGGCACCTGGCGGCATCACATTTAATGTCGCTACATTTTTACTTGTGATGTTCTTCGCCTTTTTCTATGCATCTATTGCATTTAATGCTAAAGATATTGCAGATAATTTAAAACGTCAAGGTGGATTTATCCCTGGGGTACGACCAGGAGAACATACTAAAGAATTTTTAAATGAAGTTGCTAGTAGATTGACTGGTTCAGGAGCAATATACCTCGCAATTATTTCCACTATACCATTTGCAATTATTTCTGGTATGGGGGCGGCTTTCTACTTTGGTGGGGTTTCTGTACTGATTATTGTGCAAGTCGCACTTGATACCATGAGAAAAATAGAAGCACAAAGAACAATGAATCAATACGATACGCTAGGTAACGTAGGTTTATAATGGCTATTGCTATTAGAAAACCAAACGAAATCGCCAAGCTGGCAGCAGCTGGCGAAATCGTAGCTAAAGCACTTCAATATCTTCAAAATCTTATCAAACCAGGTATGACACTTTCTGAAATAGATGCATTAGGTGAAGCATATGTACGTAAACATGGAGCCACGCCTTCCTTTAAAGGCTTGTATGGATTTACGGGTTCTGTATGTACCTCACTCAATGAAGTATGTATTCATGGGGTGCCAGATGACACTATTGTGCAAGAAGGTGATGTATTGGGTTTGGATATTGGTACAAAACTGGATGGTTATTTTGGTGATGCGGCCATTACGATGGCTGTGGGTAAAATCTCTGCTGAAGACCAAGCATTGATTGACTGCTCTAAAGGGGCACTCTATCATGCGATAGAAAACATTAGACAGGGTATGCGTTTTAAAGAGTTAACAAAACTTCTTGAAGACTATATCACTGAAGCAGGGTTTGTGCCTTTACGTGACTATTGTGGTCATGGTATAGGGACAAAGCCACATGATGAACCTAATATCCCTAATTATTTAGAAGGTAAAGCAAAGCAGGGACCCAAAATAAAAAATGGCATGGTTTTTTGTCTAGAACCAATGGTATGTCAAAAGAGTGGACAACCTGTTCTTCTTGAAGATCAGTGGTCCGTGACAAGTGAAGACCAACTTAGAACAGCACACTATGAGCATCAAGTGGCTGTAGTTGATGGGCGTGCAGTGATTTTAACAAGAGTATAACTTCACAATAACTGTACAATTTTAGAATAGAGTGAAAAACAAGATAGAAATTTGGAGTTTACTCCTAAATGATTAAATAATTGTAAAGGAATACAATGGCTAAAGATGATGTAATAGAAATAGATGGTAAAGTAGTTGAAGCGTTGCCAAATGCAACATTTAGAGTGGAATTAGACAATGGGCATATCGTACTTTGTCATATAGCTGGTAAAATGAGAATGCATTATATAAAAATTCTACCTGGCGATACTGTGAAAGTAGAACTTACTCCATACAGTCTTGATAAAGGGCGTATCACATTTAGGTATAAATAGGATGACAGGATACGTTTCTAATATGCATCTTGCATCAAATATTATAGGGTAGGGTGCGGGGATACATATCCTAATAAAGAGCGCTTTTGTTTAAAATACTTCTTACCATGTTAACATAAGATAAACTTAATATTATTTTCGGTATAATCCTCCTCCCTATTGCTATAGGTAGTAGGAAACTGCGCGAAGAATCTTTGATTAATGTCGCACTGATTACTCAAGGGTTGGAGTGATAAAACATCGTCATTCCACGCAAATGAAGGTAGAAGTACCTAGGTGCAAGTAATGAATAAACATAGAGGTGGTGCATGCACCAAGCGACTAGTCACGTGAACTCACTGTTGAAGTGAACACAGCATTAGCGTAGGCAAGAGTAGCTTTTGCTTCTTTTCCGTTCTATTTAAAGGAAGACCATGAAGGTTAGACCATCAGTAAAGAAAATGTGTGATGATTGTAAAATCATTAAACGCAAGGGTATCGTACGCGTGATTTGTAAAAATCCAAAACATAAACAAAGACAAGGATAAACATGGCTCGTATTGCAGGGGTTGATTTGCCACAGAAAAAGAGAATGGAGTATGCACTTACTTACATTTTTGGAATTGGGTTAAAAACATCAAGAGATATTCTTGATAGAACAGGTATTGATTACAACATTAGAGTTCATGAATTATCAGATGTGCAAGCAGCACAGATTCGTCAAGATATTCAAGAGAATGTTATGGTGGAAGGTGATCTTAGAAAAAAAGTGACTATGGATATCAAAGCACTTATGGACTTAGGATCATACAGAGGTTTAAGACACAGAAGAGGGCTTCCTGTTCGTGGACAAAAAACAAAGACAAATGCACGTACTCGTAAGGGTAAACGTAAAACTGTCGGCGCGGCATAAGGAGTAGTTGGATATGGCTAAGAAAAAAGCAAAAAAAAGTATTGCCAAAGCAGTTGTTTATGTGGCAGCTACTTTCAATAATACTGTGATTACAGTCACAGATGAGATGGGAAATGTTATCGCTTGGAGTTCTGCAGGGGCATTAGGCTTTAAAGGCTCTAAGAAGTCAACACCTTTTGCTGCAACAGAAGCCGTAGCTGATGCAATGGCAAAAGCAATGGAAAATGGTGTAAAAGAAGTAGGGATTAAAGTACAAGGTCCTGGTTCTGGTAGAGATACAGCTGTCAAAGCAATTGGTGCAACTGAAGGAATTAAAGTATCATTCCTAAAAGACATTACTCCACTACCACATAATGGTTGTAGACCACCTAAGAAGAGAAGGGTATAACATGGCAAGATATAGAGGTCCGGTTGAAAGACTAGAAAGAAGACTTGGCGTTGATTTAGGATTAAAAGGTGAGCGTAGACTTGCTGGTAAATCTGCATTAGAGAAAAGACCATATGCTCCAGGGCAACATGGTCAAAGAAGAACAAAAATTTCAGAATATGGTCTTCAGCTTCAAGAGAAGCAAAAAGCGAAGTTTATGTATGGTGTTTCTGAAAAACAATTTAGAGCATTATACAAAGAAGCAAACTCAAAAGATGGAAACACAGGTGCTATTCTTATCCAACTACTTGAGCAAAGACTTGACAATGTAGTATACAGAATGGGTTTTGCAACGACTAGAGCATCTGCTAGACAATTTGTAAACCATGGTCATGTACTTGTAGACGGGAAAAGAGTTGATATTCCTTCTTATAGAGTAAAAGCAGGTCAAAAAATTGAAATCAGAGAAAAGTCTAAGACGAATCCACAGATTTTAAGAGCCATCGAATTAACTAATCAAACAGGTATGGTTGAGTGGGTTGACATGGACAAAGAAAAACTTTTTGGACTCTTTACAAGAGTACCAGAAAGAGATGAAATTGCAATCCCAGTAGAAGAGCGTCTAATCGTCGAGCTTTACTCTAAATAATACATAAGCAAAGGCTATTAATGAGAAAAATTAAAATTGCACCATTTATGCCAACAGAGGTAGGTGTCAATGAAATCAGTGCAAATCGTGCTGAAATCACTGCCTATCCTTTTGAAAGCGGTTATGCTGTTACACTTGCACACCCATTAAGAAGACTTATTTTAGGCTCTTCGATTGGTTATGCTCCTATCTCTATCAAGATAGAAGGTGCAGCACATGAGTTTGATAATATTAGAGGTATGCATGAAGATGTTGCTGTACTTATCATTAATCTTAAAAATATTCGTTTCAAGATTAAAGATGAGAGTGATAGGGTAGAGTTAAAGTACTCTTTCACTGGACACAAAGAAGTAACAGCTCAGGATTTAAACAATGATCAAGTTGAGATAGTCAATGGTGATTTACCTTTGGCAACACTTAATGAAGATGCAACACTTGAATTTACCGTTGTGATCTCAAAAGGAATTGGATATGTTCCTAGTGAGGAGTTAAGAGATGATGTTGCATCAGATGCTATTGCACTAGATGCATTTTTTACGCCTGTCAGAAAAGCAAATTATAAAATTGACCCTGTACTTGTAGAGGATAACCCCAATTTTGAGAAGATTACATTTGATATCGAAACAGATGGACAAATTGGGCCAGTCGAAGCATTTACAAATGCACTAGAAGTGATGAATAAGCAGCTTTCTGTATTTAATGGTGTATTGGATGTAGATATTTCAACAACACCAATCAAAAGAAATTCTGATGATTCTGAGCTAAAGCCATTCTTGCTTACTGTAGATAGTTTGGGGCTAAGTGCGAGATCATTTAATTCGCTTGACAGAGCAGGGATAAAATATCTTGGAGAATTGGTACTTATGAGTGAAAATGAGATTAAAAATATCAAAAATCTTGGTAAAAAATCTTTGGATGAAATCAATGAGTGCCTTGTAGAGCATGGATATGGTTCAGAGTATGAACTTGCAGAGAATATAAGAATAAATCTTATAAAGAAAATTGAACAACTAAAAGTTTAGTTGTTACTATATAAAGGACAAACATGAGACATAAGCATGGGTATCGTAAATTAAACAGAACGTCTTCTCATAGAGCGGCACTTCTTAAAAACCTTTCGATTGCTTTGACAAAAGAAGGTAAAATAGAGACAACATTGCCAAAAGCAAAAGAGCTTAGGTCATATTATGAAAAACTTATTACCAAAGCTTCAAGTGGTGATTTTAATGCACACAGAGCTATTTTTGCAATGTTGCAACACAAAGAGACCACAAATACTATTGTAAATGAAATTGCCCCTAAATATGCAGACAGAAATGGTGGATATACACGTATTATCAAAACACGTATGAGAAAAGGTGATGCAGCACCTATGGCAATTATTGAATTAATCTAATTCATTTGCTTCTGCAATCTTAAGCATTTCAAGGCTTTTGCCTTGAAATCATACTGATTTTTCTTCAAATCCTTTTTTATATCCATTGACAAAGTAATCCTTTTAGTGTATAACACACATAGTTGTAAGAGTCCAACACACTATTGTAGTGGTGCTTTTTACAATGATTTTGTTATAATAAAATTATATGAGTATAATAAGGAGATAGAGTGATTCCGTTTACAGATGAAGAGTTACAACCAGCCGTAGAGAGTGTGATTGAAAAGGTGAGACCTTCCATTCAACTCGATGGAGGAGACATAACGCTACTTAATATTGACAATGGCAAAGTATATGTGCAGTTACAAGGTGCCTGTGTAGGATGTGGAAGTTCTGGTACAACTATTAAATTTGGGGTAGAAAGACAAATGCAAACCTTAATACATCCAGAGATTACTGTTGTAAATGTCCCACATGGATTTGAAGATAAGTTGGATCAATTAGGATAGATTATGGCTAAGATAAATCAAGATATATTATTGCAACGTGCAGAGAGTGAATTCCTTCAAGGAAACTTTACAAAAGCATTGCGTTCGTATGGATTGATATTAAACGATTACCCTACACTTGATGAAGCTAAGGTAGGTGTTTATCTCTCTGATTTGGGATTTGAAAGTAAAGATGAAGCACAGGCACTTTTTGATTATTACCAAATTATTAAAGATGAAAAAGAGAATGCCATTGATATTATAAATGGGCTTATTGCCTCTTTGGATACATCAAAAGAAGCGATTAAAAATTTACTTTTGGATCCTATAGAAGAACAGGTGGAGTATAGTGATGGTATACGGTATAGTGACTTTTTGGAATTTGTAAAAAGCAGAGGTAGTTTTAAAAAAACCTTTGAAGATATTATGTTCTCAACAAAAGTAGTGATTACTGATAAAGATGAGTTTATCGATTTTGTGACGAAGTTATCAAGCGAAGGATTTGATGAGATGGCATTGGGATATCTTGATGCAACTTCTCACCTTTTTGGCAATGATCAAGATGTCTTGGCACTTTATAGCGTTGTAAAAGGAAATAGATAGGTGAAAATACCTTTTGAAAAATACGAAGGCTTTGCTTTTTTAAGTGATGATACATCTACCTTAGATGCCAATACTCTCTTTTTGAAAACAGAACAAAACAGACACTATTTTGAAAAATTAGAAATAAAACCTTCTGTGTTGACACCAAAAGAACTTATAACATTATGGGGTTTGGAGTCTATGAAGGTAGTGGGTGTCACAGGCACTAATGGAAAGACAACAGTCACTGCGGCTATCTACTCTTTTTTACTTGATTTGGATGAGAAGCCTGCTTTGCAAGGTACCCGTGGGCTATTTGCTGAGGAGAAGCGGATAGAAGAGAAGAGTATGACTACGCCTTCTATCTTAGAAACTTTACATAATATGAAGCAGACCCATGATTTGGGTTGTGAGTACTTTATTATGGAGGTGAGTTCTCATGCGATTGATCAAAAGCGTATAGAAGGGCTTGCTTTTGCACTGAAAGTGCATACGAATGTCACCTCAGACCATTTAGATTATCATGGTACGGTGGAGGAGTATAGACGTATAAAAAGTCTCTTTTTTGCAGATGAAACGCCTAAGTTACTGAACAAAGATGATATTAAAAATATCACATATAACCCCATTGGGGCTCAGAGCTATGGTGTAGATGAACCTGCGACTTTTAAGGTGCAGGCTTTTTCCCTGCTGGAGGGAATCACTGCGGGTATTAAACATTTACAAACAGAAGCGACATTTCACTCGCCTATGGTAGGACTGTTTAATCTCTTTAACCTTATGGCGGCTATTGGTTCTGTACAGATACTTACAGGTAGAAATATAGAAGAAGTGTGTGCAGTGGTAGAAGACTTTGCAGGTGTTTCTGGACGTATGGAGGTGGTAAGTCGTAATCCACTTGTGATTGTGGATTTTGCCCATACAGATGATGGGATGCACGCGGTCTTAGAGTCTATGAAAGATAGAGATATCTCCGTGGTGTTTGGTGCAGGTGGCAACAGAGACAAAGATAAACGTCCTCGTATGGGTGCAGTCGCAGGACGCTATGCCAATAAAATCTATGTAACCTCAGACAATCCTCGTGATGAAGTACCTGAGCAGATACTAGAAGATATTTTAGTCGGCTTACGTGGCAAAGAGAATGTCACTGCCTGTCCAGATAGAAGATTAGCCATCAAACTAGCCCTCGATGCACTCGAAGAGAACGAGGTACTTCTTATTCTTGGTAAAGGGGATGAAGAGTATCAAGAGATCAAAGGTGTGAAACACCCGTTTGACGATAGAAAGGTAGTGAGAGAATTATTAAAGATTTAATAATCCTATAGGTCGGGTTGCCCTCATCTCGACAATCTTCATAGCAAATTTTTTATACAAATTCATGTCGGGATGAGGCATCCCGACCTACATATTGCCCATCTCAAATTTCTCCCCATTTTTTTGTGTGTCCTTGTAGCGTTTGTTTGCGTGGATAAGCTGGTATGCCATCCATGTAAAAGAGAGCACGGTAAGCACTCCCGCTAAAAAAATAAACAGAGGCATAAAGAGTGACAACACAAACGTGACAACAGTTGCTAGGTGAATGTAAAGGTGTTTTTTTGCAGTTTTAGGATGAATGATTTCATGCATCATAGGTGCAGAGAAGTAGCCTTGGCTACTGAGATGAAACCAGGTTAGAAATGGCACTATTTTGTAAAACATGGCAAAGAGAATACTAAGTGCAAAGCTGGCAAAAAAAATATAGCTTAGAGGTTTTAAAATTTCCAGTGTTGTCAATATTTGTAATAGATGACTTAAGAGGCTCAAAAGAAGAGCACTTAACCCAAGTCTCCAAAACCATACTGTCGCATCGGAGAGAGGACGTTTTTTTTGTGAGAGTCGTCTAAGTGTCAATAGTGCATAGAGTGTCAACAGTAGTACCAGAAGTATGTTTGATACTATCCAAATATTTGCATAAAACAGACTGATAAAGGTGCTAAGAATCAGCACAGTAAAGAGTGTCAAAGGCAAATATCTACTGACAAGATCTGGATAGGGTGGTGTGACATAGAACATCTCTATCACCTGAAAAGAGATAGAGAGTATCAGCAGTGCAACCCATCCAAAAAGTCCAAAAGAGTAGTGGGCTGTTTTTATCTGGGTGTAAAGTGTACCTTCTATGATGCCACTTAGTGTTGACAATAGATACAGAGCCAAAAAAACTATGATACCCAAAGAGAGAAGAGCAATCCCCATTCCTTTAGAAGAGGGTGTATGGTTTTGAAGTTTCAAGAGCTCTTTTAGCATAGGTGTAATGGCAGTGAGTATTGCAAAGGAAAGTAAGAGTGCGGCTATAAGGAAGAGCCATTTCATGTTCGGAAAGTTGAAGCCCAAGAGTAAAGCTATGGTGCCTAGAGTAAAAGGATAGAGCAACAAGTTTGCTTTTTTTAGTGGAGAAGAGAGTTTAATCCCTGAAATCACAGGTAACATCTGAAAGAGTGCAGCAAACATAGATGACAACATGACACCCAGTGTCAATAGGTGTGTAAATGTCACAGCAGCGATACTTGAGGTATTAAATATATCCGTTTGATAGACAAAAAGTGAAACCCCTGAGAGTATGCCAAAAAGTGAGCCTAACAAAAAGAATCGAAATACAACAGTGATGGGTGGTGCTTGATCAAGCGAAAGTCCTTGTTGGTTAAACATCTAATAAGGTAGTCAAATCTATCTGTGTATTTTTGCTAATCAGTATGTGCCACTCTTTTGCCTGGTCTTCTTGATTGACTACTTGGTATTGATGCTCTTTTGCCAAGTCAATTAAGGGTAGAGGATTTTTTCTATGTAGCATATAGAGATAGCTCTTTTCATCGAGGGTTTGGAGTATCTTCATCGCCATTTCGAGTGGTTTAGGGTGTTCCAAACTTCTGGCATCTAAGTCTATTTTATGCAAATTCAAAGTGCTACCTTTTTCATACTCTCCAGTGTATGCTCTTTGAGTTCAGGTGGGAGTTGTCTATCACACATAGCATAGAGCATCTGCTCCTCTTTCATATTGTGCTGTTGTAGTAGAATCATCATAGACTCTGCTAAAGAGAGTGCAGCATCTTTATCCTGTTTCTCTATCGCTTTTGCCATGTTACCTATGAGCCCTCGTACTTGTTCATGTTCATATTTCATCACTTGGGTAGGCCCTTGCGTCATGCCTGTTTGTGTTTCAAAGGCAGGGAAAAGTATCTCTTCTTCTCTTTTAAAATGTCTTAGTGTTTCATTGGCAAAGGCTAAAAATCTCTCATCTGCCAGATTCCAATCCCCTGCTGCCATTGCCTCTTCTGCCTGAGCAAAAAGTGTGTCACACGCTCTATGTTCATGTTTCATATAGCTAGAAATCATCATATTAATCCTTTGTAATGGTAAGTAGTTTTGTATCGTCGGTATAAAGCAGTATCTCCTCGACTCTTTTTTGCCAGAGTCTCCCAAACATCTCTTGTTCCTCTTTGCTGGCTAAGCCTTGTAAGCTTTTGCCCATGAGAGGTTGCATCATGGCGTCAGGCATGACACTGCTAGGATCGTAGCTGAGTGTGACACTCTCATTGGTATCTACCCTTGTAAGTCTTATTTCTCCTTGTATGGGTACATTATATTTCAGTAAATTGTTTCTAGAGAATTTTCCTTGAATCCCTTTGAATCCACCTACGCCATTTGCACCTGTGATGAAAGATATAATATTGGCTATCACTCCTGTAACCCCATCATTTTCAGGTTTTTGCATTTCGACCTTTATGGTGCCTCTTTGTGGAATATCTGACCCATAGAGGGACTCGAGACCCTTGGATGCCATAAGATAAGCTCCTGCAACAGTAGGACAAGAGTGACCAGCGAGTTTGACACACTCAAGATAACTTATCTCCATAAGACCATCTTCAAATGCACCTAAGAATGCACTAAGTGGATCATAAAGTTTGATAGGTGGTATCTGTGTATAAAAATCTGGGTATTTCATATTATAAATCCTTTGAGTGATTAGAAGTACCCTTATTATAGTGTATGTGTCAAAGCAGAGGATTGATATTTATCAAGAATTAAGGAAATAGGAGTAAAATACTCTCAATTAAAGTTTTAAAGGATTATTATGACTCCAGGTATACCACAACCAGCATTTTACATTTTCAAGTGTCAACAATCAGCACCTCCAGGGATGCCAAAACCTTCATGTGTGAAAGCAGATGACCCAGAGTCACAACAGTTGTTCCAACACATGGCTCAAACACTCATGCAAAAAGGTATTATTGCTACAGTAACACCTATACAGACAGGCTGTCTTAACCGTTGTCAGCAAGGGCCTGTAATGTTAGTAGAGCCAGGACATACGATGTATGTAGGTTTGACAAAAGATAAAATAGACAGAATCATTGATGAGCATATCATTGGTGGCAATGTCGTATCTGAATATGTCATTGCAGAAGAAGCATGGGGTGAGCCTATCTCTCCTGCGTCTGTAGCTCGATAAGTTTTTATTTTTGTTCAAGGGGAGGCATACTTCCCCTTGTCTTCGCAATTCCCACACAATTTTCAGTATAATAGTGTTATAGGTGGGATTTTGATATAATTCCGATAATTAAATTATAGATAGGAACGATTATGAACATCACCATGTTGTATAGTAAACTACACCGTGCCACTGTCACTGATGCCAACCTCAATTATGTAGGTTCCATTACCATTGATGTAGATTTACTTAAAGCCGCGAATATGCGTGTAGGTCAAAAAGTCGATATTGTGAATGTCAACAATGGTGAAAGATTTTCGACCTATATTATCCCTGGTGAATCAGGTAAGAGAGATATCTGTCTCAATGGTGCAGCTGCAAGAAAAGTACATAAAGGTGATAAAATCATTATCATCGCATATGCTACTATGACAGAAGAAGAGGCAGATACTTATGAGCCTAAAATTGTGATACTTGATGATGACAATGGTGTCGCACAAGAATTTACAGGATTGGAATAATCATGTTTGAAGGTTTTGATATGAGCAAAATGTCTGAGATGATGTCTCAGATGCAGGACAAAGCCAAAGAGATACAAGAGCAGGCGAAAAATGTACAATTTGCTGCAAAAGCAGGTGGCGGTCTTGTAGAAATTACTGCTAATGGAGCAGGAGAAGTTGTGGATTTAACTATTGATGATACACTATTAGAAGATAAATCCTCTTTGCAAATATTACTTATCTCTGCAATGAATGATGTAAATAAAATGGTAGAAGAGAACAAAAAGTCTCAAGCAATGGGAATGATGGGTGGGCTGAACCCCTTTGGGAAGTAAGAAAATTTATATATTTAAATCTATAAGGTAGCTAAACTCTTTTGAGTTTTTATATTTAACAACAGTTTTAGCAATAACTGAATGTTTGCCTTCTGCTTTGATTACTTTTTGGAGTAATTTACTTATTTTCATCTCTTTTTCCTTTCATTTAGTTTTATCTCATATGAGATAGTGTAATACTAGTATATAGTTATAACCAAATGGTAACACAAGGAGTGTATATGAATCCATTAACCCAAGCAATAGAAAATGATTCGATTGCAAAAGTAAAGTCACTTTTAAAAGAGGGCGTAGACCTCAATAAGCCTATACTTATAGGTGAAGAGTATGAGCTCGATGAGTATGATGATATCTCCCCCTTTTTTTATGCGATACGTAAACGGGCGTCACTTGAGATGTTAGAACTCTTTTTAGAAAATGGTGTAGAACTTATGGAGACAGACAGTGAAGGTGTCTCGGCACTGGATATGGCTATCAAATTTAAGCGTAAAGATGTGATACAGTTTTGTATAGACAAGGGGTTTGACCTCAATGCAACCAAACGTAAATCAGGGATTACCCCTGTGATGCTTGCAGCCTGTTTTTCAGACTATGAGATGATGCAGATGATTTTAGATGCTGGCGGAGATATCAATGCTGTAGACAAAGTAGGTATGTCACCCAAAGATTATGCAAAAAAACTGGGACAGGTAAAAATGGTAGAGTATCTCAATGAACGGGGTGGAAAATTTTCGAGATACCCAGAAGCGTAGACCAATGTAACCAATTTGTAACCAATTTTTTTTATACTTCCGATACAAATTAAAACAAGGAAGTAAGAAAATGAAAAAAATTGTATTATCAATGGTGGCTGTAGCATCAGTAGCAATGGCAGGTGGTGATATAGAGGCACCTCTAAGTAAACAAGTAGAAGTAGAAGCCCCTAAAGGCACTACTGTTAAATCAAAAGCACTTGTGTTGAAATTTTCAGGAACACATTATCTTGGTTTTGTTAGTGATAGTGCAGGTGATGATACGGAAAATTATTTTGAGACAAGAAGAAACTACTTTCAGGTAAAAGCATACTTTAAAGAAGATCCTAAGTCTTACTTTAGAATTACAATGGATACACACCATATTGATGATTCTAAGCAAGAAATAAATGGAACTAAATTTGGTAAAGATATAGATGGTAGCTGGAATGTAAGACTTAAATATGCCTATCTTTATTTAGATAATATACTTCCTTCTACGGGAATTGAAATTGGGCAAGCACACAGACCTTGGATAGATTATGAAGAACACCATGGTTGGTTCTATAGATCTATTTCTAAAACATTTATAGAAGGTACACCAGATCTTGTAAATTCATCTGATCTTGGATTTAACTTTAAGACAAAAACTGACTACTTCTCATCAGAATTAGGTGTATTTAATGGTTCAGGGTACCATGGTGTGAAGAGCGGTAAAGGATTAAGCGGTGAATGGAGACTCACAGCAAATCTTCTAGGTACAGGTAAAAAGCATGTACACAAACATGATGCCTATGCAGATGTTTCTTTCTTTGGACAGTATGGTACAAATGGTATTAAAAATGCTAATGCAGATGGTGATTATGTATGGTATGGTGTGCATGCTGTGTACAATCAAGAGTCATTTCTTATTGCTGCACAATACTTGAAATCGGATAAGGCTAAAGAGGGGAAAGCAGGTGACGGTTGGTCAGTAAATGCAGAAATTAGACCAATGGATAAGATTTCAATCTTTGGAAAATATGATGACTTTACATTGGATAATGATACAGAAAAGAAAAGAACAATTGCTGGTATTGGATATCAATACAATAAAAATGTTGAATTTATTGTGAACTATGATAAGAAAGAAGTCAATGATAAAACAACCAGAGATGCTGTTATGCTTACAGCTGAGGTAAAATGGTAGTTCTTCTCTAGTATATAAATGCATCAATGCATGCATTTAGGGCTTCTTAATCTCCTTGAATACGTTTTAAGAAGCTTTTCTCTCCAATATTACAATTTGGTAACAAAATTGTAATACTTTTTCTCTATACTTCCTTCAAATTACAAATTTGAAGGAAAATCAATGAACAATACATTTAAAATAGTACTGGGTGCAGGCTTTGCCGTGGCAGTAGCTTTTTATGCCAGTACCATTACCGCGCATGCTACACATGGTGGTTTTTTGGTGCTCGCAGCACTTTTTGGAGCCTATATGGCGATGAACATCGGTGCCAATGATGTCGCAAACAACGTAGGACCTGCTGTTGGCTCAGGAGCACTTACTATCGGTGGGGCGATTATTATCGCGTCTATTTTTGAAGCAGGAGGGGCATTGGTTGCTGGTGGTGATGTGGTAGGTACGATTAAAAAAGGCATCATCGACCCTGCAGCATTTGGTGGAGACCCGATGATATTTGTCTATGCGATGTCAGCAGCACTGCTCGCTGCGGCACTATGGCTCAACCTCGCTACATGGCTAAAAGCACCAGTATCAACGACACACTCTATCGTGGGTGGTGTACTGGGTGGTGGTATTGCTGCGGGTGGCTTTGCGATTGTCTCATGGGGGACGATGGGTAAGATAGCTGCCTCATGGGTCATCTCTCCTGTGCTTGGTGGTGTGATTGCTGCGATTTTCCTTTATGTGATTAAATCTCAAATTATTTATAAAGAGAACAAACTTGAAGCGGCTAAAAAAATAGTGCCTATTTTGGTCTCTATTATGGTAGCAGCATTTTTGACATACCTTACACTCAAAGG
>JALSPX010000029.1 GCA_026985755.1 Sulfurovum sp.
TACAGCTGCACCGATAGGATCAACGTTCATCTGCTCTGTTTTTAGGGCAATTTTGGCACGTTCTCCTGGAATTCTGGCAGCATTAACAATCTCTACTACACCATCTGCAATTTCTGGTACTTCTGAAGCCATAAGTGCTTCCAAAAACTTTGGTGATGTTCTTGTCAGTTCTAAGAAAAGTCCATATTGCGGGTCAACAGAAACAAAACGTAAGAGCGCTCTAATACTATCTCCACGTTTGTATGTTTCCCCTTTGATACGATTTCTCAGGCTCATGACACCCTTGAGCTCACCTATCTCTACATAGGTATTGTCATCTGCATCTACACGATTGACTGTACCTAGCATCACAGAACCTACCTTTTCTCTGTATTTTTCAAAGAGGTCTTGTTCGATGCGTCTTTGTACATGGTATTCTAGTTCTTTAAACAGGTTAGCCGATGCAGTACGTCCATGCTCTTCAAGTACAAACTCCTCTTTGAGCTGGTCACCAATCTCTAAAGAGTCATCAAACTCTTTGGCTTCACTAAGAGAGATAAATGCATCTGACGGTACCTTCTCTTTATTTCCCTCTTTGCCTACTTCAATCATGAGTTGTTCATCGTTATCTGCGACAACAGTAATGACTTTGTTGACGTTATAGGTTTTTGTATCTTCATCCATAATCACTTCAAAATCAGAAGTAAATGTAGTGAGTTTTTTTGCAGTATTTTTTAGTGCATCAATAAAAGCTGCCTGTGCATGCTCTTTGGAGATGTTTTTTTCATGAGCGATTGCTTCGATAATATCTAATATTTTTTCCATAAGTAAGGCTTGTTCCTTCTAGTAATTGATTTTCATCTTACCGCTACAAGAGGTAACAAAACAGTGTTAAGAACATCTAGGAAGTGGTATTTTTGAAAGTTTGTTATTGTACCTAATCAAACCTTTACTGAAAATAAAGTATACTAAAGCTTACTAATAAAATTTGAAGAGATAAGGTATTATGAATGAAATTAAAACTTGCTAGAACAACACTTAAGGCAAAGCCAAAAACGATTGAACTCAAGAAGATAGAAGAAGAGCTAGCAGATAAATCTATATTTTATTTTGACAAAGACAACTCTCATAAAGAGCTCAAGGAGCTTATAGAGTATTTTGAAGAGAAAGGCTTTTCTGTTTATATGAGAGAAGTGAAATATGGTATGGATGAAAATGAATACATCTACGAAGTCCATATCATTGCCTAAAAAACTTTTTATAGAGACGCTTGGCTGTGCTATGAATGTTCGTGACAGCGAACATATGATTGCAGAGCTCACCACAAAAGAACCCTACGAACTTACCGAAAACCTCTGCGAAGCTGATCTTATCATTATTAATACCTGTTCTGTACGTGAAAAGCCTGTAGCGAAACTTTTTTCTGAGATAGGTGTATTTAACAAACATAAAAAAGAGGGTGCCAAGATAGGGGTAGCAGGATGTACCGCTTCACATTTGGGCAAAGAGATTATCAAACGTGCCCCTGCAGTAGACTTTGTACTGGGGGCTAGAAATGTCTCTAAAATCACGGAAGTAGTTGATAAAAAACATGCTGTAGAAGTGAGTACCGATTTTGATGAGAGTACCTATGCTTTTGGCGAGTATCGAAGCAATCCCTTTAAGGCAATGGTCAATATCTCTATAGGCTGTGACAAATCATGTACCTTTTGTATCGTACCTGCTACACGTGGAGATGAGATTTCTATTCCTTCTGACCTTATTGTCCAAGAGATAACAAAAGCAGTTAATACGGGTGCTAAAGAAGTAATGCTTCTTGGGCAAAATGTAAACAACTATGGGAGACGCTTTGGTAGCAGTGAAGAGTCATGTGACTTTACGCAGCTTCTACAAAAAATATCTAAAATAGAAGGTTTGGAGCGTATACGTTTTACCTCTCCTCACCCTTTACATATGGATGATGCATTTTTACAAGAGTTTGCGAATAATCCCAAAATATGCAAGCAGATACACGTACCCTTACAGTCAGGTTCAAGTAAACTACTTAAAGAGATGAAGTGTGGGTACACCAAAGAGAACTTCCTTAACCGTTGTGAAAAAATTCGTGCCTTATGCCCTGAAGCGACTATCTCTACAGATATCATTGTAGGCTTTCCTAATGAGAGTGATGCAGACTTTGAAGATACGATGGATGTACTGGAAAAGGTACGTTTTGAACAGATGTTCTCGTTTAAATACTCACCACGCCCACATACAGAAGCTGCAATGTTTGAAAACCAAATAGACAATGCAGTAGCAGGTGAACGCCTCACAAGATTGCAGGCAAGACACACAGAAATCCTCGATGAGATTATGGATGCACAAATGGGTGCTATACACAAAGTCTATTTTGATGAGCTCAAACCTAACGGAAGAGTCTCTGGACGAAGTGATGATGGTAAACTTTTCTTTGTAGAAGGTAGTGAAGAACTTCTTGGGAAAATCGTTGATGTGAAGGTGACCAAAATATCTAGAGGTGCACTAGAGGGTGTGCTTGTTTAAGCAACATGATATGAAATCATTTTTACGTAAAGTTGGGCAGGTAGTGCTCCCTCCTGTGGCATATGTGATGATGCGTTTTATCTGGTGGAGTAGTAAAAAACATTTTCACCATGCTGAAGCGATAGCAGATGAACAGCATGTCTGTGTAACATGGCATAGTGAACTGCTTATGACCCCACAAGCGTACAGACAGATACATAAAACACAAGCAGCTTCGGCTATTATCTCTTCTCATTTTGATGGTTCGCTGATTGCTGGCACATTGGCACTATTGAAGATACGCGCATTGAGAGGTTCTAGCAAAAAAGGGGCAAGACAGGTACTGCTACAAGCCTTTAAAAGTATAAAGGCAGGAGAAGAAGTACTCATTACTCCTGATGGTCCACGTGGACCTAGACATGCTATGAGTGATGGAGCGATAGGGATTGCTCTAAAAAGTAAGCTTCCTATTTTTGTGATGAACTATACAGCCAAGGACTATTGGCAGTTAAATTCATGGGACAAGTTTGTCATACCTAAACCCTTTGGAACGATTGATTTTTATATTCAACGTATTTCACTAGAAGGTATGGAGCTTGAAGAGGCCAAAGTCTATTTGAGAGAGAAGATGTTGGAACACACAATCCTTGAATGAGAAATGAGAAATGAGAAATGAGAAATTAGCTAAATATTCTGAAGAGTTTTTTGACTATCTGTATGATGTTCGGGGGTATTCTGAGCACTCAGTTACTACGTATGAGATAGCCTTGCGTCAGATGATGGAAGTGAGCCATTTTTATGAAGAAGAAGGGATGAGTGTACTTGACATTACCCCTTTTCGCTTTGATATTGTCAAAAACAACAAAAAGACGATTGTAAAAAAACTCTCTGCTATACGTTCTTTTGTAAAGTACTTGGAAGACCAGTGTGGGATCTCCTTAAAACTGATTGGAGATGAGACGATTAAGGTACCTCAGAGCCTTCCTA
Source organism: Sulfurovum sp. (assembly GCA_026985755.1). Classification (GTDB taxonomy): domain Bacteria; phylum Campylobacterota; class Campylobacteria; order Campylobacterales; family Sulfurovaceae; genus Sulfurovum. The sequence continues at coordinate 3,487 of JALSPX010000029.1, forward strand.
GACCTATAGAAGAACAGTATATAGAGGAAGTGCTTGAAAATGCTAATATAGAGGAGAAACTGCTTATTTCTATGCTTTATGGCTTGGGCTTACGTATCTCAGAGCTTGCACAACTCAAATTGGACGATATTAAAGGAGAGTGGATTCAAATTCTTGGTAAAGGCAATAAAGTAAGAGAGCTGCCTTTGCTTCCAGAGTTACAACACCTAATAGCACACTATCTCAAAGAGAAAATACCTAAAAAGTATCTTTTTGAAAAAGGGAATGCTCCTATGAATGTGGCACAACTTCGTTACATCATCACCAAACTTTTTAAAGCAGCAGGCATCAAAGCCACCCCCCACCAATTACGCCACTCTTTTGCCACTCACTTACTCAACAATGGTGCACGTATCGCCGATGTCTCTGAGCTACTTGGGCATGAAACCATGGCAACGACACAAGTCTATACTAAGTTAGGATCTGTGAAGAAAATGCAAGAGTATATGAAGGCGCACCCACTTGCTAGTAAGTGAGTGCAAGAAATAAGAAAATATATTTCCTATGGCTAGAGGGGGGATTGGGCATAACCAATCCTCCTTGTCTATCAGCAAGGCGAATTGGTTATTATAATGTATGATAAAACATATTAAGAAATAATGAAATTGTGAAGCCTTTAATAAGCAACACAAGGTATTGTACTATAAAAGCATTACCTAAAAATTACCTCTGAGATAGATATATTCTCTTGATAGAGGTAGGGTCTTATTTTTTGGGGTATGTGGGCTATGCGACAACTTTCTTTAAAATTTTTTTGCATACTTACATTGATATAGGGACAGATATAGAGTATAGTATCTTGCAATTCTATTGCCCACTTCCCACCAATGACTAAACTATTTTTTTGAGCTATCTCTGTACGTTGCGCTGAGGAAAGTAGGTAGCCTAGTTTTTTTAGGGTGAGGTCTGCTGCTTTTGTTTTGGCATGGGTGTTGTGTAGTTGGATGATGCGTAATTCTTTTGTTGTAAAAAGTATTTCAAATGCATTTTCCAGTGCCTCTTTGTCTTGACGCAAATAGTCAAAACTTCGAGCAATTCCTTCTTTATATTCTGCTAGCAAGGCATCAGAAAACCGTTTTCTAAATTTGTTGCGCTCGTACTTCTCATCACGGTTACTCTCATCCACAAAGTATGGGTAGTCGTTGGCGTGCAGATAGGCAAGTAGTTCCTTTTTGCTATAACGAAGTAGGGGACGAACGAGGGTATAGTTTTCTCTTTGGCTTATAGGTTCTAGTCCGAGCAGTTCACTAAGACCTGCTCCCTTGCTTAGACGCATGAGGAGCCACTCTAGTTGGTCATTGAGCTGATGGGCGGTTAAGATGTTGTCATAGCCCTCTATCGTAACGAGTGACTCAAAAAATTCATAGCGAAAGTCTCTGGCTTGTTTTTCGAAGTGTGAGGTGAAGGGTGGGGCTTGAATGCTATGGCAGAAGAGTTTGTGTTTTTTGGCTAGTGCTTTGGCATGGGCTACCTCTTTTTTGCTTTGGGCTCTGATGCCGTAATCTGCGATGGCGATATCGAAGGGGATGTTATTTTCTAGGAGTAGAAAAAATAGAGCGGAGGAGTCTATGCCTGCGGAGAATGCTAATAGGTTTTTCTGCTTAATGAGAAATGAGAAATGAGAAATGAGAAATGA
>JALSPX010000030.1 GCA_026985755.1 Sulfurovum sp.
CACAAAGATGATAGCAAAAATAGTTAATATCCAAGGATTTTGTAACGCTGCACCCACATCTATACCAGAGACCCCTGCTATGACACCCACTATAGCGTAAGTGACAGCCATCGCCAATACATAGACCAAAGAGATGAAAAAGGGATTAGACTTTTGATTCTCTTCTTTGCCCTCTTGTGCCATAATGATAGAGGATAAAATAGGAATCATCGGGAAGATACACGGTGTAAGAGAGATAAGAATACCTAACAATAAGAAGATTAAAATAATAAAAATAGGGCTTTCATGCAAAAAGAAGTCAACTATTTTTTTAGGGTTTCCCTCTTTAATCACTGCTGAAATTTTATCAAACATCCCTAGCTCGGTACCTTTGAATTGAAACTGCTTTTTCATAGGCTGATAACATATCCCTGCATCAGAACAGCCTTGAAACTCTATCTCTAGTGTATAGTCCCCTGCAACTTTAGCCTCTATATCTTTCGTTGGAATCTTTACAATCAGTTCTTTTTCATAAATTTTGTCACCCTCAAATTCATGTGCCTTGGGCTTGGAGACAGAGAGCTCCACAGTTTTAGGAGAGATAATCCTATAGTGCAGTGAATCTTCATAGGCGTGAATTTTGTCTGCCATGATAATCTTGGTTTCTATGATGCCATCTTTCAAGACAGCTGTTGCCTGAAATGCCTCTTCTGGTGGTAAAAACTTCTGTTTTTTCAGCGCATCACCAAACCCACCAAAAACCAAAGTACTTAAAAGTAAACTCAATAGAAGTAACTTTTTCATAATATTTTGCATTTTCTCTCTTTTCTATGGATATTTTACAGCATACTACAGTAATATATGTATATATTTTGTGTAATAGTAACTAAAAAATGTTAATACTTTGTAAAAGTTTTAAAATGGCACGACTGAAAGGAGTCCACACTTGCAAAATCATCTAAAAAATGAGCACTCCCCTTACTTGCAGCAACATGCTGATAATCCTGTAGACTGGTATCCATGGGGTGATGAGGCTTTTGACAAAGCACGTAAAGAACATAAACCTATTTTTCTCTCTATTGGATACAGTTCGTGTCACTGGTGTCATGTAATGGAACATGAGTCTTTTGAAGACAAAGCCACTGCCAAAATACTCAACAAATATTTTGTTGCCATCAAAGTAGACCGTGAAGAGCGTCCAGATATTGACAAACATTTCCAAGCAGTCTACCAACTGATGAATGGACGTGGAGGTGGCTGGCCGACGTCTATCTTTTTAACTGAAGATTTAAAACCATTTTACTCTGCTACCTACATACCAGATGAACCCAAGTATGGCATGATGAGTTTTTCATCTTTACTTGAAGTCATAGCAGATAAATACAAAAATGAAAAATCTGTACTTGTGAGTGAAGCCGATAAAATCCTCCATCATCTCAATCCAAAAGAGAACAAAATCCAAGCCACCAAACTCGATAGAAGTATTATAAACAGAGTACTAGAGCAAAGCAAGCAACTCTTTGACTCTGAACATGGTGGATTCAACAAAGCACCTAAGTTTCCTCAAGCTTCTACGCTGGACTTGCTTCTTGACCTATACAAAATCACTGGTGACAAAGAAGCACTCAATATGGCTGCGTTTTCTCTCTCCTCCATGGCAAAAGGGGGACTAAGAGATATTATTGATGGTGGGTTTTGTCGATACTCTACAGACAATGAATGGTTGGTACCTCATTTTGAAAAAATGACTTATGACAATGCCTTGCTCGCAGAAGTCTATCTCAAAGCCTTTCATGCAACGCATCATGACTTTTATAAAGATATCGCTTTTGAAACCTTAGATTTCATGATAGATAAAATGAGTAAAGATCATCTCTTTTATTCTGCCTCTGACGCGGATACAGAGGGTGAAGAGGGGAAATATTTTACCTATAGTTATGAGAAGGCATTACGTACTTTTGAAAAAGCTGGCATCCCTAAAAAAGCCCATAAACAGCTAGCCAAAGCACTACATATCAGTGAAGATGGAAACTTTGAAGATAAAAATATTGTACGCGTAGATGACCCAAAAGCGATAGATATCCCCTACTACCATGAAGCCATAGAAGCTTTAAAAAAACGTAGAGAAAAACGTACCTATCCCTTTATAGATAAAAAGGTGCTTGTTTCATGGAATGCCATGATGATTAAAACACTCTTTAAAGCTGGACGAGTGGAGAAAAAATATCTAAAACTTGCCATTAAATCACTCGATGCCTTGCTAGAGAGTATGTATATAAATTCCGAGCTTTACCACGCTACACTCCTAGGCAAAAAGCCTAAAATCAAAGCATTTTTAGAAGACTATGCATATCTCACAGAGGCTCTCATAGAAGCCTATGAGAGCACCCTGAATGAAGTCTATCTCGTCACCGCACAAAAATTAGCCAACAATGCCATAGAAAAGTACTATGACAAAGGCAAGTGGAAATTTAGCCGTGGGGAGTTTGAGACCCATGCAGACATCTATGATAGCTCGTATCCTTCATCGGTTGCTACAATGCTCTCTGCACTCTATAGCATCTCTTCATTGGTAGATATAGTCTATAAAAAGTTTGTCTTTAAAACCTTAGAGATTTACTCTTATGATGTGATGCGTCAACCTATCTCTACACCACGTATGAGCCACATGGTCATACGCTACTTATTAGATGATGTCATCATCAAAGCCAGAGAAGACAAACTCAAACCCCATATCTCAGACCTAGATACCCTGCCTCACCCTTTTTCTCTTCTGAAAAACGACACCAATGATGGTTTTATGATATGTAACTCTAACAGCTGTTTTGGACATGAAAAAGATTTTGCTGGGGTTATGGAAGTTTTGGATAAGAGATATTACCACACCAACATATAATCTGAAACTTTGAGAGAACGAGAAGGAGTGAGATGTGAGTAAAGAAATATGCAGGACTCCCCGTAGGGAATGTAAATATTTATCTGCTTGCAGGTCGCTTCTTCTCGTTCTCCCCGAAGGGTGCAGCGCTTTCGCCCATAGGACTGCGTTAGATTTTTTTGCCTTAGCTATGGCTAGGGCTTCAAAAATCTGCCTTGCCTATGAGCGAAATCGCTTGCATCAAAATTCAAATTATATGTTGGTGCGGTAATAACTATTTACCTTTACTCGCTAAAGTAGTAGTATTAGAGGATCCCTATAACTACAAAGGAGTGCATATGGAAGAGCTCATTGATTTTAAAAGTGATTATGGTATTAAAGTAGCTATGTTCATAGGTGAACCTAAACATGCGGGGGTCATCACAGAACAAGAGAGTGAAGCGCTGGCGGCTAGACGCTTTACCTATAGTTATGGAGATGAAGCTATAGGAGAGGAGATAACGCTCTACTGGGCTGTGAATCCTGAAGATGATACGATAGTGCTCGCACGTTACACCTACTTTGGTACACCATCACTCATCGCAGCATGCGATATGTTGACCTTGCTTTGTAAAAATAAAACTGTCCAAGAAGCCACTACCATGACCTACCAAGGTCTAGAACGCTTTTTACGGGACAACCCCTCAACCCCTGCCCTGCCAGAGTGTGAACAGTATGTCATCACTTTGGCTTTGGATGCTGTAAAAGAAGCTGCCCGAGACTACTACAAAGATGCGCCGGGCCCAGATGAACTGACATATCCATGCAAAGACACACCGATGAGCCTAGCTTCTATCAAAGAGAGTATCAAACTTCATGATATTCAAGACCTTAAAACTTTGGCACACTACACCAAAGCAGGCTACAAAGACAGTATGTGCCAGGAAACACTTTCAGAACTACTCATCGTACATCAAAAAGTTCAAGAAGAAGAGAGAGAAATCGCTACAGAAGTACCCGCCATACCTTTTAGAGAGATGGATACCAAACAAAAAATACTAGCCATAGATAAAGCCATAGATGGTTCAGTAAGAGATTTTCTCATTATGGATGGGGGAAACATTGAGATACTTGATGTCAAAGAAAACGGAAATCAAATAGACGTGTATGTCCGTTACCTCGGAGCATGTTCTGGCTGTGCGAGTTCAAGCACAGGTACACTCTTTGCCATAGAGAACGCACTAAAAGAACAACTCGATGACCAAATAAGGGTGATTCCTATCTAAGCTTTAGTACACATTGATACACAAGTATTTTGTTATCATGCTCACAAATCGTTATAAAGGTTATAAAAATGAAAAAATATATGCTATTGTTACTATTGAGTGCTACGCTTATGGCAAAAACACAAACCATCGTTTTTGGTGCAGGATGTTTTTGGGGTGTAGAGAAATACTTTGATCACCTAGAGGGTGTCAAGAGTGCCAAGTCTGGGTATGCAGGTGGTGACTACGCTAATCCTAGCTATGAAGATGTACTTGCACATAGAAGAAGCAGTAAAACAGTGAACCACACAGAAGCCGTGGAAGTAGTCTATGATGACAGTAAAATAAGCACCCAAAAGCTTATCAAATCTTTTTGGGAACTGCATGACCCTACACAGGGTAATAGACAAGGCAATGACAGAGGCAACAACTACCGCTCAGCACTCTACTATACCACTGATGCACAAAAACGCATAGCCCTTGCTACCAAAGAGGTTTACCAAAAGCTACTTACTAAAGCAGGATATGGCAAGGTTACCACTGAGATAAAACCCCTCAAAAAGTTTTACCCAGCAGAGGCCTACCACCAAAACTACCTAGAAAAAAACCCTTTTGGCTACTGCCCTAACCATGCTACAGGGGTAAAGTTTGGCAATGAAAAAATAGCAATAGATACCATCTCTCCTCTGGGTGGTAAAGAGATAGTGGTTATAGATGCAGAACATTGCAGGTTTTGTGAGAAGTTCAAAAAGAGTGTCACAGACCACTACAATGGAACCATCCCCCTAAGAACAGCACACCAAAATGCGCTCAAAGGCTTTAAGCTCAAAACCAAAATAGAGGGTACGCCTACCATCATTTTCATAGAAGATGGCAAGGAGATAGAAGCCTATACTGGCTACATGGATGAAAAAACATTCTACAAGGCTGTGGGTGCTTTTAAACTGGGTAAGGAGAGTGAAGGGTATGATGTTGCCTTTGCACA
>JALSPX010000031.1 GCA_026985755.1 Sulfurovum sp.
TGAAAAAATAGTAAAAGACATAGCTAAAAAAGCTTTAGATGAAAATAGCAGATGGGTAGTGATGCACGATAACAGAAAAGCAAAACCAAGTGTGGAGTAGTTTAAAGTTAAAGATTGATATTCATTTTATATTTGATACTACTATTTTAAAATTATTATGATAAAATTAAAAAAATAAGAAAAAATATACTATTTATTTTTTTATTGTTTTACTAATAAATATACATTAATGAAAGGTCTATTAATAAAAAATGCCACCATTAAGAATACGAAAGATATTTATAAGCCATGCATGGAAATATGATGAACATTATTGGAAAGTAGTCAATTGGTTAAATGATGCACCTAATTTTGCTTGGGAAAACTGTTCTGTTCCAAAGCATGATAGTTGTCCTGATGATAGTTCAGAAGAAGCGTTGAAAAAATGTATGGATGGTCAAATACAAAAAGCAGATTGCATAGTTATATTTGGTGGTATGTATTCTGCATATAGTGATTGGATAGAATATGAAGTCATAAAGGCTTATTTGGAAGATAAAACCATAATTGGTGTTAAGCCATGGGGACAAGAAAGAATGCCAAAAATTGTGCAAGACTATGCAAATGTAATAGTTGGATGGAATCAGAGCAGTGTCGTTGATGCCATTAGAGAAAATTCATAAAATCATATGAATATGTCTACTTTTTACCCATCCGTCTCAAGTGTAGCCAAAAATAAACTTAGTGTAATGGATCACATAGAGATATTGCTTGCTCTTAGGTGTCCTCATTTTCTCATCTCTGCTTATGACTTTTCACATCTTACAAACAACGACAAAGAAAAAATAAATAGTAAAATAGTCGAAAACAATATTGACCTGCTATTGGATTCTGGCATGTATGAGAAAGCATGGTCTGGAAATGCAAAATGGGATTATGAAAAATATTTAGAAACCATCAAAAAGATCAGATATAATCATGTTTTTAACTTTGATGAATACATTAATCCTACTGATGTGCCTATCGATGAGATCGCCACATCTGTTAATGAATCGGATATATCAAATCTGGTACCTATTGTACATACTAGCAAAATAGAAGATCTGCCCTCTCTGTGTGTAGAAGTAGCTAGTTTAGATAATGTGGAAATGATGGCTATACCAGAAAGAGAACTTGGCAATGGTATCATGGAAGGCGTGTATACTATTATACAAATCAGAGAAAAGTTAAAAAAACTAGAAAAATACACCAAGATACATCTACTAGGTACAGGCAATCCTCTTTCGCTCTTGATATATTCTGCATTTGGTGTAGATTCTTTTGATGGATTGGACTGGTGTCAGACAGTGGCGGATTTTGATACTGCCACATTGCATCATTCATTACAGTTGGATTTTTTTGCCCATCAGAGCCATTATGGAGCCAGTAGAGATATGAGTTATATGGTAAGGCTTTTTGCTCACAATCTGGAGTTTTATACACAATGGATGGAGGAAATCAATAAAGAGTTGTCTCAAGGCAACATAGACCAGATGATGCAGTATTATTTGCCAAATGAAATTGGAAGCAAAATAATGAAGGTGTATCATGCAAAATCGTATTAATGGTGCTATTGAAGTGATTTGCAAAGAGATTAAAGAGAAAGAAACTTTTAGTTGGAAAAAGGCTACAGAAGAGAGATTGTTGTTTGAACTGGTCTTAGCGATACTTGGGAGCCAAAATAGGTATGAAGTAGCCTTGAGGTTTTCCGAAGAGATCAAAAAACATGGGCTACTTAAAGAAAGGTTGAGAAGTAGTATTGCAGAACTTGAAGAGGAGATTCATGCTATTTTATCGACGGCACTTGATGTGGATAACAATATAGTTAAATACCGTTTTCCAAATGTAAAAGCCAGATATATAGCTTATGACCTTTATTACTTTAAATCAATAGGTGGAATCAAAAACCTACTTAGAAACATTGATGATACTGCTAACTTAAGAGCATTTTTTGTAAAAGAGATCAAAGGTATAGGTCCAAAACAGTCAAGTCACTTTTTGCGTAATATAGGTTACTCCAATGAACTCGCTGTACTTGATGTGCATATACTGAGATATATGAAGATTCAAGGAATTATTGGAGAGGGTTATGAAAAGGCGATTGGCACATTGAAACAATATGAAAAACTTGAAGCTATGTTGATAGAGTTTTTGAAGTTTATGCAGTATCCTATAGGTCTTGTAGATCAGGCAATATGGATTGTTATGAGAGTCTATCAGAAGGATTTTGCAAAATGGCAATAGTAAGTTTAGTCTCTGGAGGACTTGATTCTTCCTTGATGTCTCTTTTGGCAAAAGAGAATGGAAATATACAGTATCCACTCTTTATAAATTATGGTCAATTAGCTTACGAAAAAGAGTGGCTCGCATGTCAATCAATACATAGTAGGTATGATTTACCAGTTCCAAAAAAAATGGATATTGATGGTTATGGTAAGACTGTTTTATCTGGACTTACATCCAAAGACAAGGCAATCAAAAGTGAAGCATTTTTGCCTGGAAGAAATCTCATGTTTTTAGTTATGGGAGCTGCTTATGCCAAAGAGGTAGGAGCTACCGCTATAGCTATAGGTTTCTTGAAAGAAGATACGGCTATTTTCAATGATCAAACTGAACAATTTTTACGGAAAGCTCAAGATATTATCCAGTATAGTATAGGCAAAGAGATACAAATAATTACACCTCTTAGAGACTTTTACAAACAAGAAGTAGTTGCACTGGCTAAGCTAAAAGGTTTATATGGTACATATTCTTGTCATTCAGGTGAAGATAAGCCTTGTGGCAAGTGTATAGCGTGTGAAGAATACCATTTTAAGGAGTAAAAGATGGGTGGTGGATTAGGAAATAGTTTTAATATAGGTGATATTAAAGCATTAGAAGAAAAAGCAAAAAAAGAGCTATCTTCTGGTAAGAAAAATGTATTTATTAGCTTCTCGCATAAAGACATTGACGAAGTAAATTTATTGCGTGGGCAGGCAAAAAATGATGCTAATGATTTAGAGTTTTCTGACTATTCTGTAAAAGAGCCATTTAATAGTGAGAATGCGGATTATATAAAACGAAAGATTACGGAAAAAATAGAAAAAGCTTCAGTTACTTTAGTATATATGACAAAAGCTGCTGCCCAAAGCGATTGGGTAAAGTGGGAAGTAGAAAAAAGTCTCAAAATGGGGAAAGGTGTAATTGCCGTCTATCCGGGAGATAAGCCTCCTTCTATGCCATCATTTATTACAGATAATGGAATCAAAGCAGTACAGTGGAATCATGATGCAATGACAAAGGCTATTGATGAAGCATCTAGAAAGAGGAATAAATGAAACCGCTATGCTTCATACTCATGCCATTTGGTAAAAAAAAAGATGAAAAAGGTAGAGAGATAGACTTTGATACTATTTACAATACACTCATTCAACCTGCTGTAGAAGAAGCAGGTATGGAAGCTGTAAGAGCAGATGAAGAGATGGTGGGTGGTTTTATACATAAGCCTATGTTTGAACGACTATTGTTATGTGATTATGCTATCGCTGACCTTACTACGGCTAATGCCAATGTATTTTATGAGCTTGGCGTGAGACATGCTGCTCGTCCGCATCATACACTTTCAGTATTTTCAGAAAATACAACCTTGCCCTTTGATGTTCGTCCATTACGGTCATATCCTTATAAGTTAGATAAAAATCAAAATCTTTCTCAACTTGATATAGACAAAGAAGCTATCTATAGATGGCTGATGGAAGCAAAAAAGAAGCCCACAACTGACAGCCCACTATTCCAGTTTTTTGATGACTTGACTCCTCAAAAGATATCACATGAAAAAACAGATATTTTTAGGGAGCAAGTAGAGTATTCATTGCAAGCCAAAAAAGAGCTCACTAGACTTAGAGAAGCTAAAGACCTTGAAGGCATAAAAGCATTTGAAGAGAATTTGAACTTTGAAGGCACAGAGGGAGGGGTGCTGATAGATATATATTTGAGTTACCGAGCACTGAACGCTTGGGAAGAGATGGTTGAGCTAGAGTCTAAGATGCCACTGTACCTACAAAATAGTCTACTTGTCAGAGAACAACTTGGTTTTGCACTTAATAGACTGGGCAAAAGAAAAGAAGCAGAAAATGTACTGCTTGAAGCCATAGAAAAGTATGGTGAGAGTAGTGAAACTCTAGGGCTTTTAGGTAGAGTCTATAAAGACAGATGGAAAGATGAGACAAACCCTATACTTAAAACATCATGGTTGCATAAAGCCATAGACACCTATGTAAGAGGATTTCAGACTGACATAAGAGATGCCTACCCAGGTGTAAATGCCATTACTCTTATGAGTTCGCTAAATGAAGTTGACCCCAGACTAAAAGAGCTATTGCCTGTAGTACTTTTTGCTACTAAACAACGCATAGCACAAACTAGTCCAGACTACTGGGACTATGCTACACTGATGGAACTGGAAGTTATAGCCCATCATCCCAAAGAGGCTAAAGAAGCTTTGCTAAAAGCATTGCCTTTAGCAGATGAAGAGTGGATGAAAAAAACTACTAGAGATACTATGGAGATGCTTAGAGAGAAGTGGAAAGAGCGAGGAGAAGATGTGGCTTGGTTGGATGAGGTTGTGGAGGGATTGAGATGAAAAAAGAACAAGAATATATATATGATGTTGCTTTGTCATATGCGAGTGAAAATAGAGAATATGTTGAAGATGTGGCAACATTCTTAAAAGAATTTGGAGTAAGAGTTTTTTATGACAAGTTTGAAACTGTAGAAATATGGGGCAAAAACTTGTATGATCATTTAAATGATGTATATAAAAACAAAGCAAAATATACGATGATATTTGTATCTAGTGCATATGCTAACAAAGCTTGGACAAATCATGAAAGAAAAGCAGCACAATCACGAGCAATAAGTGAATCAAAAGAGTATATTTTGCCAGTTAGATTTGATGATATTGATATACCTGGTATTGATACTACTGTAGCATATTTAGATGCTAGAGAACTCTCAGCAAAAGACATCGCTAAATCTTTTTTAGAGAAAAGTGGAATAG
>JALSPX010000032.1 GCA_026985755.1 Sulfurovum sp.
AGAAAATGAACTCAACAATGCCAAAGTACTGCAACAATTTAACAATCCCAATAATCCTGATATACATCGTAAAACCACAGCCCTAGAGATACTCAAAGATACACAAAACAACCTCGATATATTTGTCGCCGCTGTAGGGACAGGAGGTACGCTCACAGGTACCTCTGAAGTTTTAAAAGAGAAGTTACCCTCTTTAAAAGCTATCGCGGTGGAACCTGAAGATTCTGCGGTACTTGCAGGAAAAAGTCCTGGAGCACATAAAATACAAGGAATTGGTGCAGGATTTATCCCAGAAATTCTCAATACCTCTATCTATGATGAAACCATCTCTGTAAGTAACCAAGAGGCTTTTACGATGGCAAGACAAATCGCTGCTACAGAGGGGCTACTCATAGGTATCTCTGCAGGTGCCAATTTACATGCTGCCTATCAGGTTGCTTCCCGCCCAGAGAACAAAGGTAAAGTGATTGTCACTATTTTGTGTGACACTGCTGAACGTTATCTCTCTACAGAGTTGTTTGATGCATGAAAAGCTTCTTCTTGAAACCATAAAAATCAAAGATGGAGTCATTCATAATCTCCCTTATCACCAAAAACGTTGTGATACAAGTCGCAAAACACTTTTTAAAACCTCAAAGAAACTGCTGCTTTCAATGCATATCAACCCGCCATCTAAAGGGCTCTATAGATGTCGCATTCTCTATGACATCAGCATCCAATCTATAGAATATATACCCTATACAGAAAAAAAAATAAACACCCTAAAAATAGTCTCTTCCGATATCATCTATGCACACAAATATGCTAACAGAGACTCCCTCAATATATTGCTAAAAGCGCATCAAGGTTTTGATGAGATTATTATTGCAAGAGGAGGATATTTACGTGACACAACGATTTCAAATATTGCTTTTTATGATGAAGAGAAATGGTACACCCCCAAAAAACCTCTTTTAGAAGGCACCATGCGTGCAAAATTATTAGATGAAGGTTTACTTCATACTAAAAATATAAAAACCATAGATATTTCACACTTTTCACAAGTTGCTCTTATCAATGCTATGGTAGGATTTAAAATACTAAACAATCTACAAATTCAAGATCACCAAGGTGTAATTTATGACTATTAATCTTTTTCAAACATCTGCATACAAAGACCTCATATCTCAACATATTATCAATACAATCAACTATTTATTTGAGAAAAATCAAGAGTTTGCTATTGCTTGTGAAATCCAACATATCACTTTTCATCCTGAGCTTCCTACAAGCATTCAAGAAAGTTTCGATGAAACAGTACTTTTTATCCTTAGTGGATATACGTTTGAAACGGCAACACTGGACGAAGACTCTTTCTCTTTTGAAGCTGGATTTGGAGAAAATAACTTTGGCTCTACTGTAAGGGTTCCACTGTTAGCCATAAAACAACTTTTTGTTGGAGATCACCCTATTGTGCTCAACCTTGCAAACTATATGCCTGAACAAAAGCCTAGCACAAAAAATTCTATGGAGTCACTCCTTAAAAACCCTGAAAATAAAAAACTATTAAAAAAGAGAAAATAGTATGCCCTTTTTATGCATTACAAGAGCCCGCTAAAATATAATCTACTACATTGTCTACATAGGCATTGTGCTTATTTTCTTTCGTATAGACAATAAAAAGTTTACGTCTCATTGTATAGCCTCTCAAGCGTGCTTCAAAAAGTTCTCCTTTTGCAATCTCATCAGCGATGGCATGCTTAGAGATAATAGAAACAACTGGTTTTGTAGCATTTTTATCTGATTTTTTAATCGTTTGAAGCACAGCCGTTGTATTACTGACTTCAGAAAGTACATCAAAACTTTTACACGAAACACCTAGCTCTTCAAAAACTTCTGAAACAATCTTTCGGGTATATGAACCCTCATCTCTACAAATCCAAGAAAAGCCATACAAATCCTCAGTATTCAAAACCTTAGAAATAGGGGTATTTGAAACAACAACAAGTTCATCCTCTAACCACTCTCTATAGATAAGGTCATTGTCCATGACAGGTGATTCTATAAGTCCTACATCCAATTTTCTATCTTTAAGTTTTTGTACCACAATCTCACTTACATCAATCGCAAGATTGATATCATTGTTAATCGCTTTTGCAATAGTATTGAGACATTGTCCAGGAATAATATGAGTCCCAATCGTATAAGAGGCACCCAATTTGAATGTGATTTCTTTATTGATAATTTTTAAAATATCTTTTTCAGAGGCATGAATCTCTTTTTCAAGTTTAGTTGCAATTTTATATAATTCATCACCTTCATTGGTAAGTCTGATACCATTTTTTTTACGCTCAATTATTTTACACGCCAGATATTTTTCTATAAATTTAATTTGCTGTGTTACTGCAGGCTGAGATATCCCTAATTTAGCAGATGCCTTTGAAAAACTCCTCTCCCTTGCTACTGTTAAAAATGTCTCTAGCTTTACAAAATCTTTTAACATATATACTATTCCTTTATAATGACAAAAATGATTATTCTTTTTTAAAATGAAACTAATTATATCTAATTATAGATAAAAAATAAATAAGATTTTCTTATCTTATAAAATCATAGGATAAACTATATAACCTACAGCATAGAGTAAACTTTTTAAAGGTATAATCAATGTATTATGAGGAGTGAATAAAGGTATGGAAACAATATTAAGCACACTGAATCCATCACAACGTGAAGCAGTAGAACACATAGATGGTCCTATGCTTATCCTCGCTGGTGCAGGTAGTGGTAAAACAAAGACACTTACCTCACGACTGGCTTATCTTGTAGGCGTTGTGGGTATTGACCCTGCCAATACACTGACACTTACATTTACCAATAAAGCTGCAGCAGAGATGCGTGAACGTGCCCTAAAGCTCATGCCTAGTAAAGTCTCCTATCCTCCTCTTTTATGTACCTTTCATAAATTTGGGTTACTGTTCTTAAAGTTTCATATAGAAAAACTTGGCCGTAGCAATGCCTTTGTGATTATCGACAGTGATGACAAAAAACGTCTCTTGCGTTCTATTGCCAAAGAGCTAAAGGTTGACTTGAACCTCGCCTTTATTGCCTCTGAAATATCTAAATACAAAAACTCTCTACTCTCACCTGAGCTCGTACTAGAAAAAGCAGAACTACCTGATTATAAAAAAATAGCCACTGTTTATGTACAATATCAAAAAAATATTGAAGAAAATAATCTTGTAGATTTTGATGACTTATTGATGCTTACGCATAAAATACTCTCTGAAAATGATGATTTACGTAAAGAGACAAGCAACCGATACAAATACATTATGGTAGATGAGTACCAAGATACCAATGAACTGCAATTTCAGCTCCTTGAACTTCTCTCTTCTGAGCACAATAACCTTTGTGTGGTAGGTGACGATGATCAGAGTATTTATGGTTGGCGTGGTGCGAATATACGTAATATTTTAGAATTTTCAAATAACTTTGAAAAGTGTAAAACAGTGAAACTTGAAACCAATTATCGTTCTACTGAACCCATCTTAAAAGCAGCAAACACGCTTATAGAACATAACTCCACAAGACTAGGAAAGAGACTCACCTCTCATAAAGGTGCAGGAGATGATGTAAAACTTCTTCACTCTCTTGATGAATCTATGGAAGCTAAGGCTATCGCAAAAGAGGTACAAAAACTTTTAGACTCTGGTACAGACCCAGATGAAATTGCAGTACTCTATCGTATTAATGCACTTTCTCGTTCACTCGAAGAAGGCTTTACCAAAGAGGGTGTAGCTTTCAAACTAATAGGGGGCATGCGTTTCTATGAGCGTGCCGAAATAAAAGATATCATCTCTTACCTACGGGTTCTTTCCAACCCTCATGACGACTTTTCACTAATACGTATCATCAATAAACCTAAACGTGGTATAGGTAAAGCCTCTATAGAAAAATTACAAAAAGCAGCCTTTGATGCAGGGCTCTCTCTTTTTGGCTATATAGAAAAAGTTGATAATGGGGACTTACCTACAGTTACAAGTAAAAAAGTTTCCACATCATTAACGAAACTCGTAGCTGATGTTAAACTGTTACAAGAAATAGTCAAAAGCCAATTGGGTCATTTTATTACAGAATTTGAAGCGCATATTAAACTCAAAGACCACTATGCAGGCATGGTAGATGGGATGGACAGGATATTGAATATAGACGAGTTCTATGGATACTTCAGAGATGCTGTTATCAAAAACCCTGACCTCACACTCGATGAATTCCTCAATGACATTTCACTACAGTCTGACCAAGATCAAATAGAAGAAGATGCCATTACCATTATGAGTATTCACGCTGCCAAAGGGCTAGAGTTTGAACATCTTTTTGTCATAGGCTTAGAAGAAGAGTTTTTCCCTTTGCTTGGTGAGGGGTGCAATATGGAAGAGGAACGTCGTTTGGGCTATGTAGCCATCACCAGAGCCAAGTCTGATCTCACACTCTGTTATGTAGACAGCCGTTTTTATAAAGGTCGCCGTAAGATGATAGACAAAAGTCGTTTTCTAGGTGAAGCAGGACTCATCTCTGATACCAGTCTCAAAATTACCAAGCAAGCAGCCTTTAAAAAAGGGGATTTGGTCAAACATAAAATCTTTGGTATCGGACGTGTACAAGCTGCCAATAAATCGGGTAAAGAGTATAAACTGCTGATTAATTTTGGTGGGAATAAAAAAGAGATATTGAGTTCTTTTGTGCAATCCATCTAATGAAATGAAAAGCGAAAAATGAAAAATGAAAAATGGCACTCTATGATATTCAAGTATCACTTCAATTTAAGAAAAAAAACATTACAAAGTAATGCATACTGTCACTCTTCACTCTTCACTCTTCACTCTTCAATTAAATACCAAAGGTATTCATATTGAACCGTCTCTTCGTCGTAAACAAACCAATATTCCGTACCTCCAATGGCTATATGGGCTATGTTAAACGTAAGTATGGCACAAAAAAGGTAGGATTTTCAGGCACACTTGACCCATTTGCCACAGGCTGTCT
>JALSPX010000033.1 GCA_026985755.1 Sulfurovum sp.
CTTGCATGGGATGGCATTGGTGATACATAGGTTTTGGAAATCATTGGGACTTACTATGCCAAAGATACTTGCTTGGTTTATTACGTTTAACTTTATCAACATCGCTTGGGTCTTTTTTAGGGCTCAGGAGTGGGGGGATGCGGTGAAGGTTTTATCTTCTATGTTTAGTCTAAGCAATGTCACTTTCCCAGGTTTTTTAGTAGATAGACTCTCCTCATTACAAGCGTATGGCATACGTTTTGGGCACTCTTTTTCGCATTTACATACCAACGCTTCTATTGTTGGCTGGTTGTTTTTTGGATTTGTACTTGTACTCTATTTTAAAAATTCTATAGCCTTACTTCGCACATTCAAGGTAAATAGTTATAGTATCCTATTTGTTGTATTTCTGTTATTTATCAGTTTCTTTCATATCCAGAGATACTCTGAATTTATATATTTTAATTTTTAGGTCATACATGAGAACAGGAAAAACGCATAAATATGTATATTTTATATTGACGACATTACTAACAACTATAGCTTTGATAGGAGTCGCAATATTTTTTATTATATATACGACATTCTCCACAGAAAAAGAGTCTAATTATGAAAAAGCATTTCAATGGCAAATCGAAAATAGAGGTGTTGTTGGACTTACCATAAATATATCAAGTGCGTATAAGCAAAGAATGCTGGAGTGGCGTATTGCTAAAAAAGATATAGACACTATTCTTTTAGGTTCCTCTACGTTTATGGGAATAAAGGAAGACATGTTTACACACAATAAGGTATTCAATGGTGCGACAAATAGTAATATACTCTATTACACCATAGCTGTAGCAAAATATCATAGCAAACATAGTGATACTATTAAAAATATCATTATTGGATTTGATTGGGCGCTGGGATTGCCTTATTGGCCTTACAAAAAGATTATACATAACCCAAATATAGAAAAGAAAAAAGAGATTAGTCTCATAGATAAAATAAAAGATGCCGTGAGCTATCAAAGAGTGAAGATTGTTGTAGAAAATATAATAGATCAGATATTTAGAGATACTGTTGTGCAATATAAGTGCCCTCATGAAGATACCATAGGAACAGACCAGTTTTTTAAAACTGACCAACCAAAAAGTTGTCACGGTTTTCGATTTGATGGAAGTGCTGTATTCCCAGGTGTCCCTATGAGTGAAAAACAGTGGAAAGAGTATGTAGACAATGGATTAGAAAAATATCAAAAATTCTTTGATAAAAAGTTGGGAACCATAGATACAAGATATTTGAATGATTTTAAAGAGATAGACAGAACCTTAAAAAGAAAAGGTGGACGATTGATTATCCTTATTCCTCCATTGATTCCAAAAGCAACAGCTACCATGGAAAAGGCATCTAAAACATTATATAGTGACAAACTACATAGACTGTTACAGTTTACAAAAGAGAATAACATCACTGTTTTAAATGCCTCTAAATCTGAGAAATTTGGATGTACCTATAGTGATTTTCTAGATCCTCATCATGCATTTCCTACATGTTATGCAAAAATATTAGATACTTTTTCTTTTAAATAAGATTAGAAATACGCAACCAAAGAGAGAAATGGTTACAATATACGAAACAGATTAAGAGGATAGTTTCATGACCTAGTTGTGAAAATATCAAAAGTTTTACATAAGAAAGAAGGAAGAGGTAAAGTTGAGAAAGATTATTGATGGTGCATTGTTTATAGCTGATTCACACTATCCTCATCATGGGGATGCCTTTCTTAAGATTTTGCAAAAGTTAGAGTCTGGAGAAATCCAGACAAAACAACTCTTCTTGATGGGGGACAACTTCGATTTACTCTTTGGGCATAACGATTATATACAAACATTTTCAGAAGAAGCCATAGTTTTACTTCAAACACTTTCCCAAACGTTAGAGATACATTACTTTGAAGGAAACCATGATTTTTGCCTGAAAGACATATTTACGAATATGAACGTCTATGCAAGAGATATGCAGCCTGTCTCATTTATGTTAGGGGAAAAAAGAGTGGCAATGTCACATGGCGATAAATATGAAACAGGTGTTGGTTATGACATCTATTGTAAACTTTTGAGAAACAAAACAACACTTACTTTACTCAAACCTTTTGAAAAGAGTATCATCAACCATCGTATGCAAAAACTCTCTCAAAAAAAGATATGTCATACCTTTCATGGTTTTGAAAAACGTGTAGAAGCCATACTCACACATTATGCAGATGCAGATTTGGTGATAGAGGGGCATTTTCATCAATCACGTAAACTAGGTAAATATATCTCATTGCCCTCTCAGGCTTGTCAAGACTTGGTAGCTGTGGTAGAAGAGAGTGAGATAGTGTTTAAGTCTCTTTAGATGCTATATCTTACGCTCTTTATTGTCTCATTTTTAGCTGCTACACTGCTCCCTCTGGGTTCGGAAGCACTACTTTTATACGATATCTCACAAAATAACTCACTGATACTCCTCTGGGTTGTTGCTACATCAGGTAATACACTAGGCTCTATGGTGAACTACTGGCTAGGGTTAAAGGGTGAAGCCTATCTGGAAAGAAAAGGGCATCTCTCAGCGCAAAAGATGGAAAAATTGAGAAAGTTTTTTGCGAAGTATGGTGGGTGGACACTGCTACTCTCATGGGTACCTATCATTGGAGACCCCTTGACCTTTATGGCAGGGGTGTTACGATATGACTGGAGGTATTTTACTCTGATAATCTTTGCAGCCAAGGGCATACGGTATGGTGTGTTGGTGTGGATGGTCGTTTAGGAAGTGACGACTTTAGTCTCACTAGACTTTACGTGGGAGTAAACTCTCCACTATCCTAAACAGTTGGAGATTTATGCAACCATCTTTTTTGAAAGTAATTTATCGGTATAAAAACTACCAAAAGGGATAAGTGAAAGTAGGGAGTAGAGTGCTGTCTCTTTAAGTGTAAATCCTGCTTCTTTTTTGGCTTCCATAATTTGGTAGATAAAAGCAAAGACAAGTAGACCATGAATCATTCCTGCTATTTTTGTTGCTATAGGATAGCCAAATTGGTATTTAAGTGGCATAGCAATAAAGAGTAGGATGATAAATGAAATCCCCTCTACTTTATTAACAAATTTAAACTTTTTTAATTCAGACATAATCTATCCTAATTTATTTTTTGCAAAAGTATAACTAAAGAAGTTTAATACTATATTTTGATATAGTACTCTACTTTAATTTTCAAGGATTATGATGCGATTTGTTATGTATATGCTTATACCTATTTTAATGTTTTTTTCTTTACTCTCATGTGGAAGCAATAGTGATTCTTCTGGAATAAAAAGAAATATTAGTACAGAAATCACTGTTTTGGAAGCTCCTTTTGTTAAGAGACTAGGTATCGCAGAGCAGATTCATGCAAAAATTTCATTGGGAGAGAAGCCCAAAGATGTATATATGCTTTTAAGCAACTATGGTGAGCAAAACATGGATGTGAAAATAGATAAAATACTAAAGCACAGTGATAAAATCATTTCTCCAATAGAGGAGAATATTAGTGATAAATTAGAACATTTTCAACCCACAATTGTGCATGCTCCACGTGAAGTAGAATTGTTTAGAGAACATATTAAAACCTATTTAAATCGTAAAATAAAATCAGTAGTAAAAACAGATAAAAACGAAAAATCAAAAAAAGTTGTTCAAGGAGAGAGTCATCGTTTTTATCTTGATGAAAATGGTTATAGCTCTACTGTAGCAACCGCAAGAAAAGTAGTCTCAGTTGCAACTGTTTATGGAGTAAAAAAGCTAAGTGTATGGGTATCAGATGATAGCTTCGGTGTAGGGTGTCCTAAAGCAAGATGTGTGACACAAACGATGGTCGATGCATTGGCAAATAGTTTTTTAAAAGAGGGTAGTGATAATGATGTCTATGACTGGGTAAGTAATGTTTTTGGTGCAGAGTGGGGTAGTAATAATCATAGTAATATGATTTCCACTAACAATGAAATGACTATTTTATTGACTGATATAGATAATGATAATAGTACCAATGGTGGTGTCTTAGGCTACTTCTATCCAAAAGATAACTTCAAAAAAGAAGTAATGTCTGGCTCTAATGAACGTATTATGCTTTATGCTGATGGTGTCCTTTTTGCCAATGGGAATGGCAGTTGGAGTATGCATGACTTTTGGCCAAAAGAGATGATTTCTACTTTAGCCCATGAGTTTCAGCACATGATACATTTTTATCAAAAAACCACATTAAGAACAGATGATACTACGGATACCTGGATTAATGAAATGCTTTCAGAAAGTACAGAAGATTTGATAGCTTCCAAAATACAACATACAGGATCACGTGGTATAGATTATCGTATTGGCACTGCTGGGAATAAAGGCAATATTTTAGGTAGATATCCACTTTTTAATGCACACAATAATATCTCTCTTACCCGTTGGTATGGTGGTGTAGAAAATTACTCAGTAGTCAATGCATTTGGTGCCTTTCTTCTAAGAAACTATGGTGGTGCGAAGGTACTTCATGACATCGTATATAACAATTTTTCAGATGAAAAAGCTATTGTAAAAGCCGTACAGCAAACACCTCAGGGCAAAGAGAAAGTATTTAATGATTTATTAAGAGAGTGGGGAGTTGC
Source organism: Sulfurovum sp. (assembly GCA_026985755.1). GTDB lineage: Bacteria > Campylobacterota > Campylobacteria > Campylobacterales > Sulfurovaceae > Sulfurovum. Next base: position 4,635 of record JALSPX010000033.1, read on the forward strand.
AGTACTTTTTTCTGATAATCCATACTTAACAGAGACACTTCCTCATTACAATACTGGTGGATATATGCCCAATCAATATAATCTTTCTACCTATGCATTGGGTTCTATTAATTTTTTCAACTACAATCCTCAACCACAATTTTATGGTGAAATGGGTACAGTTCAAGCACAGGGGAATTATTATTATAAAGTTGGTACAGGGCTTACAGGTGATATCACTATCAATCTAAGGCTCAATGGGAAAACTGAAGCGACACTCATAGTGAAATAGGAGAAAAAATGAAAAAAATTGCAGGTATGATAGCTATCTTTTTTTTGATGGGATGCACCAATGGAGAGTCTATGGATTTAGAAGGTAAAATTACGATGAAAGGGTCATCTCCTCATT
>JALSPX010000034.1 GCA_026985755.1 Sulfurovum sp.
CCCACCCTTTGGGCATCACTAGCTTTCGCCTATGCGTTGTTACTCTTTCTCACCTTAGCTACGGCTAGGGTTTCAAAAGAGTGCCTAGCCTAGACGAAAGCTAGTGATGTTGTGAACGTCTAGGTTATTCAGAGAGTTCAGTTAGATGATTATAGCAAAGTGTTAATTATAGGCTCATTGTTGTGCATCTAACTTTTTTTTCAGAATGACTTTGGCTGCTTCAACACCAGGTTGATTGTAGGTATTGACATCAATAAGTTCACCTACGAGAGAAGTAAGAAGTTCGTAATAAAAGATGAGTGCACCTATATTCTCAGCACTTATTTGAGGGATAGTAATTCTGTCAAGTGGTATATCTCCTTCCTCTAACAGCGCTTCAATCACAGAGTTGCACTGCATAGTAATGAGATCAGAAAAATAGCGGTCATTAAGCGTATCTAGTGATTCAAGATGGGGCAGAGGTGTACTTGGAATTTTTATCTTTTTTTGAAAATCTTCTATCTGTATAAAAGTAACCGATTTATCACGTGTTCCCTCCATGATTAATTGTAAAAAAGAGTGCTGATCTTTGGGACCAATAAGCCCAATAGGTGTAAGCCCTACATGAAACGCAGAATGACGTTGTTTTTTGCCTAAGCTCTCACCCCATAGTTGTACATACCATTCTGTGAAATATTTGAGAGATTCAGAATAGGCAAAAAGACAATTGATATGATATTTGGCATGATGTTTTGCATAAAAAAGAGACTTTTGAAGTAAAATATCTTGCAGATAACCATGTTCAAAAAAACTTTTTTTAATACGATTTGCACCATCGAGTAATGCTTGCACATCAATACCACACAGAGCTAAAGGTACCAGACCTACAACCGAGAGTACAGAGAAACGACCCCCAACATTATCGGGTAGATGTAGTATATCGGCATCTATTGTTTTTGCATATTTTTCCAGGTCAGAATTTGGATCTGTGATAAAGGTATAGGCATTTGGGTTGTCTTGTTTTGAAAATATATATTTATATATCGCAAATGTTTCTACAGTCGTACCAGATTTAGATATAACTAAAAAATGTGTTTTTTCGATATCAATTGTATCAAGCAGATTTTTAATATTAATGGGGTCAGTACTTTCAAAAAAGTAGAGTTTACGTAAAGGTTTTTCTACCGATCGTAAAAAGCCATATACAGCTTTTGCACCCAATGAACTACCACCAATACCAATCACTGCAATAGATTGTATCTCTTTTGAGATTGTGTTGCAGTAATCCAAAATAGGTTGAATATTTTGCTCGGGTAAGCTATAGTAACCTATGGTAGTTTGCTCTTCTTTTATCGTTTCATACGCGCGTGTTGTTCTTTCGTCAAGTGTGGTTTTAAAGTAGAGTTTATTTTTCATTGAGCTTCTTTATTATATCCATTGGGGTTGTTTGATTGCCATCTCCAGCTATCTTGACACATTTGGTTGATATCTCTAGTGGCTTGCCAGCCAAGGATTTTTTTCGCATAAGAGGGGTCAGCATAACAAGAAGCAATGTCTCCAGGTCGTCTGGGTGCAATATGATAAGGGATTGTTTTGCCTACAGATTTTTCAAATGCTTTGAGTACATCTAGTACAGAGTAGCCTTTGCCTGTACCTAGATTGATGGTCATTACCTCTGAAAATGTTGAGATTCTATCAAGTGCATCTAGGTGTCCTTGTGCTAGATCCATCACATGGATATAGTCTCTTACACCTGTGCCATCATGGGTATCATAGTCATCACCAAAAATAGCCAATGAATCACGTTTCCCTATGGCTGTTTGTGCAATAAAGGGTACAAGGTTATTGGGGATGCCATTTGGATCTTCTCCTATGGTTCCTGAGGGATGTGCGCCAATAGGGTTAAAATAACGCAATAGGACAATCTTCCATTCTGTGTCAGAACGATACATATCTCGGAGTATCTCTTCTATAAAAAGCTTTGAACGCCCATATGGATTCGTAGCAGAGAGAGGAAAATCTTCAGTGATAGGACAAGATGCAGGGTCACCATATACCGTAGCAGATGAAGAAAAAACAATCTGTTTACAGTGATGTGCTTGCATGACTTCAAGTAGGGTCAGTGTACCTGCGATATTGTTCTGGTAATAAGTGAGAGGCTTTTGAACAGATTCCCCTACTGCTTTGAGTCCAGCGAAATGGATAACAGCGTCAATAGTGTATGTTTCAAATACCTTATGTAGCGCTTGTTTGTCTTGGATATCTGCTTCTATGAGTGTGATATCCTGTTCTGTAATCATCTCTATACGTTTGATACTTTCATGTGAGGCATTGGATAGATTATCATATATAATCACTTCATATCCAGCTTCAATGAGCGTTACACACGTATGTGAACCGATATATCCTGCACCACCTGTAATCAAAATTGACATCATTTACCTTATTAAATATTATGTATTATATCATAGCTAGATTAGCATTATTTTATTTGGCATTTAGGGTCAGGAACTAAATGCTAAATATGATAAAATTTAGCTCGTTATTCCTAGGTCATTGAGCGGACAAACAGACATCTACATCTCCATCCCATAATCATTTTGATCATCCATCTCATCTTCATCACTCTTGTCTTGATAGAGATGAGGATAGAGGTCTTGTAGTGTCTTTTGTTCCTTTGTTAGAGTATCAGCTTGGGTCTCTTGGGTTTGGTTGTTATCGGGAAATGGTATATTATAGCCATGGCTATCCATAAATTCGTTATACAGCTCATCGTCTGTGAGGTTGTTCTCATCCTCATCAACATCAAACTCAGCAATCTGTGCGTTGTCGTATCTCATCTCGGGTGGGAGGAGGCTACAGCTTTGGGGTTGGCTATTTGAATCTGCACGTATGATATCATCTGCGCGGGTGGTATTGTTTGCGGTGAGAATTGTTCTTGCCTTGGGGGTAGCGGGTGTTTGGGTTTCTACATCCCCAGAAGCTTCACTCCCTTGCATGAGTACTGTAGCGCCTGCCACACCTAGAGCCATATCTGTTTGATTAAGTTTGATAGGCTCATGCCTTATATCTATCTCACTGCTTTGTCCTATTTTTTCTCTGTATTGAATGATATCTTTTTGGGCAGTATTGGCATCTGCATTAAAGTACCTACCATCATTCTTTCTACCCTTAGAGATTTTATTAAGGCTCTCATCACCATTGTCAATTCTTGTAAATCCTCTTTTTGCGTAATAGTTTAACAAATTATCTCCACCACTTGGGTCTGCATGAAGCAATGTATTGCCACCTTTACCAGCTTCTAACGATTTTACCTTAGCAGCATCAAGCAATGCTTCACCTATTTGAATATCAAATTCATTTTTATCGATATTGTATGTTTTTTTTAAATAATCTTTTTCGAACCCTTGAAAATACCATACAAACCCTGTAGAATCTTCCGTGACATGATTTTTAAAGTTTTTTGCAATGAGCATCATGCCTAGCGGTTTACCCTCTGTACTGAGCTGTAAAAACTCTGGCTCTTGCCCTAGTATCTTGCCTAGCTTCTCTACAGCAGGGATCCCTACATTCAGCTCTAACGCTTTGAGGTTTCTGTTCTCTATCGCATCCTTGACCCCACTGAGGCTAAAGTGCTTGTTCCACATCCAGCTAGCTGCTGTGGCATCGGGGGTGTCTTTGTTCATATCATCTGAAATTCTTTGCCATATAGTTCTCTCTTTACGTGTAGGCACCGTAATCTCTATAGGATGTTGATGGGCTTTGTCTAAATATTTTAGGGGTTCTATAGAGGCTACTTCTTCTGTGGCATGCATGGCTATCTTGCCTGCTTTGGCGGCAGGCAGGGTAGAGGCTATCTCTACTATAGAAGCTAAATCATGGCTTAACTCTGGATGGTTTTTGGCAAAGGCTTGTGCCTTTTGGCTCACTGTATCTATGACATCATCTAGTCTCTCTTTACTTGCCATAAAGGCAGTTTGCACCTCGGGGTGTGCTTGCATAAAAGCTTCTGAGACTTGGTCTATATCATTTTTGAGTCCATCTAGGCTTTTGGCAGTTGCTTTATAGGCATCTGTATCGGATATCAAGGTACCTAGCTCATCTAGTCTCTCTTTGGTATAGTCATTAGAAATGACAGAACCTACCAAATGAGCGACAAGCTCTATATTGTGTGCACTATCTTGTAGTACTGTAGAGCCATAGAGTTCCTCATCACTTCTAGCGTCTGTTTCCATCACATCATCTACATATGCATCTACATCTTTACCCCATGACTCTTTTACGGCAGAGGCATATTGTGTTATTCTCCCCCAAAGGCTGTCACTGATTGCATAGTTATTATTTGTTTTCATAGTGTTTCTCCTTCTCTTTTAGTTCTTTATAAAGTTTAGTCTGTTCTGCTTTGAGTTGAGGGTAGGACATTGTTTCGTAATCAGGTATCTTTTCCACATTCTCTAGGGCATTATAACGATGTACGCCTTTGTAGAAGTGTGATATCTCTATATCTATCTCTGTATCCTCGTGTATTTCACACAACAGATTAAAAGGGTCATTCTCAGGACCACCCTTTTCTAAAAAGACTATCCTCTCTCCAGGCTGACGCTCGGCTCCATACTTTTGGATGACATCATAGAGTGCCTGATCTTCAGGTGCCAAACGCTCTCTTTCCTTATTGGCAAAGTACTTCTCTAGAAGCTCAAAATGATAGAGATCTTCAAGCATACCATATATCTGCCGTCCTCTAATGGCAATAGACTTTTCTGCCTCGGAGAAAGTACTGTGATAAAGAGACTGGGTGGCACTAAAATTTATCATCAAATCAAAGATTTTTTGCTCTTCTTCGTCAAGTTCTTCTCTTTTTTTACCTTCAAAATACTTCTCTAATATCTTATAACCTTTTAAACGAATCACAGAATTAATCTTAATCAGCTTTGCAATAGGCTCTCTAAAGATATCATCTTTGATATCATACAAACCACTCTCTGTCATGTAGAAGTAGTCTGCAATAAGGTCTCTTACCTCTTGTTCGGAGGCTTTAAAG
>JALSPX010000035.1 GCA_026985755.1 Sulfurovum sp.
CAAGTGTTGCAGGGTGGATATGGTGTCGTCTGATAGTATAACTTCTGGGATCTTTGGCAACATTTCTCATAGGAAATAAAAACTGCCACTTCGTCTGGAACTTTGCCGAAGGAAACTTTTTCTCCAAAGCGTAGGGCATATAAACCGTTCCATAACCATCCTCGATATCTTTTTTGTGGATTCGCTCTACTTCAGCTACTTGAGCTAAAAGCTTGGTTTTTAATTTTTGGGGCAGTGGCACTGTTCTGTCTTTGAGAGATTTACTATCCCATATATAAATCTTATCGAAACCAAAATCAAGATCTTTAATCCTGAGATTGAGTGCTTCATTCATACGAAGTCCACAACCATACATAAGTGAAACAATAAGATGATAGATCCCCGTGAGATTATCGATTACACGATGCACTTCATCTCTTGTGAGTACCACAGGGATATGCTTTCTCTCCTGGGCTCGAAGAGCCTGGATATTCTGCTGACTCATGTCTATACCCAAGACCTCTTTGTATAGAAAAAGTATGGCAGAAAAAGCCTAATTCTGCGTAGTTGGTGATACTTTTTTCTCCACCGCCAAAAAGGTTAAAAACTGCTCAATCTCAGCCTTTGCCATCTTTATGGGATGCTTTTTGTTGTGAAAGAGGATAAAGTATCTTATCCAGTAAGCATAAGTTCTCTCCGTAGAAACACTATAATGCTTCATCCTAATCTTATCACGAACAACATCCAGCAACTTCTGTTTTTGCATCAAAACCTCCATAGTTTATTAACACGCAAAATGCGTGTTATTGCCAAAATCTTCCAAATAACACACACTTTGTATGTTATTTGGGAATAAATCTTAAAAAGACAACAGATACAAGTCATATTTTATTTACTTTTTTGAAAAAAAGAAGATTTTATTTCATTTTGAAATGTTTTTTGATAATTAACATACATTTTATATATAAAGTTAATCTTGAAATAATGGGTTGTTTTAGATAGAATGAGTGTTAATAAATAGGTATTCTGGTGCTTCGCACCAGAATACCGGTCAGCGTCGAGGAACTGCCGTTCCCTCCTCCGCTTGGCATCCAGTGCTAAAGCACTGAATACCAAGCTGTCGGAGAAAATAAACTATCATAAAATAATGAGAGAGGATGTAATATTAAATGAATATTGAAATAATAAAAGCAAGAAAAAAAGACTCATTAGATTTATCAATAATGACAGGAGACTTACTTCAAGAAATTATGGATAAAATAAATATTAAAGCTTTTAATTTTAATCAAAATGAAACACAAAAAAGAGCAGAAGATTTAATTTCAAAAAATCTTTATTTCGTTTTTATTGCAAAAGATAAAAATAAATCCATTGGATTTATTTCAATGTATGAAAGTTATGCTTTATATGCAGAAGGTGCATATGGAACAATTCCTGAACTATACATTAAAGAAGAATATCGCTCTTTAAATATTGGTAAGTTATTATTAGAAAAAGCAAAAGAATTTGCTATTTCTAAAAAATGGAAAAGATTAGAAGTTACAACTCCACCATTACCAGAATTTGATAGAACACTATCTTTTTATGAAAATAATAGTTTTGAAATAGCAGGTGGAAGAAAACTTAAAACTGATATTTGACTTGCAGAAACAGATAACAAAAACGAGGAGACCAATAATTTACCCTTGCGGGAAAATTATCGCTCACGACAACCGTTATGCGACAAGAGGTGTAATTTGAAAAATACAGCGTTATTAGTTATAGACGTGCAAAAAGGATTTGATGACCCCTGTTGGGGGAAAAGGAATAATCCAGATACTGAATCTAATATCGCCTTGTTACTTTCAAAGTGGCGTAAAAAAGAACTATCAATAATTCATATCCAGCATTGTTCGGTAGAGCCAAACTCACCACTCCGGCCAGCTTTCCCTGGAAACGAGTTTAAGGATGAAGCATTGCCACTAATAAATGAAAAAATATTCACTAAAACAGTTAATAGCGCATTTATAGGAACTGAGCTCGAAGACTACCTGAGAAGTCATGGCATAAATTCTTTGGTGGTTGTTGGCCTAACAACCGACCATTGTGTATCAACCACAACTCGAATGGCGGGAAATCTTGGGTTCAAGGTAACTTTGGTATCAGATGCGACAGCAACATTTGATCGCTTAGGTCACGATGGTACAGAATATTCAGCAAATGAAATCCATAAAATTCATTTGGCAAGCCTAAATGAAGAATTTTGTGTTGTTAGGTCTACTACTGAAGTATTGAGAGAGTTCGCATAACAAGGTAAATTAACATGGACATTTTGTTACGCTGCGCTCCACAAAATCCCAGTTATTTACGACGTTAGCTATGAAGAAGCGAAAGAAGTTTTTTTAGACCCCATGTATATTTCAAAACTTGACCGTAGGTTTGATTATTTTGAAGTAAGATGGATTACATTAGGTGCTGCAACTAAAGATAAAATTTTAGTTGTAGCCAATATGTTCTTCGATGAAGATGGCAAAGAGATAATCAGAATCATAAGTGCCAGAAAAGCAAATGAAAAAGAAAGGATTTTTTATACCCTCAAGGAGTACCCCGTGAGCAACATTAAAGAGAGAAAAGTTTGATGATTATGAGATGCTGGATGAGTATGATTTTAGTGATGGAGTTCGTGGTAGATTTTATGAACCCAAAAAGATACCTGTTTCATTAAGACTAGATAATGACATAGTCCTATTTTTTAAAAAAATGGCTAGTGAGCAAAAAGTACCATATCAGACACTTATTAATGCCCTGTTAAGAAAAAAGCTACAAGAAGTATAACAAGACATTAAAGTCTGGATAGATGAAATCAAAATCTGAGAATTTACAAGCATGCTAAAAGCATCTTGAAGATTTTCAACCAAAACAAACTAAAAGATACAACAACACCTTGAAAGAATAAATTATACATCAACATATCTTGATATATAAAAACTATTCTGCTATACTTCCTCATCAACAAAAAGGAATCTCATGAAAAAAGTCCTCATTCTCTGCACAGGAAACTCATGCAGGAGTATCATCGCGGAAGCACTTATCAACGCTGAGTTAGATGGCATAGAAGCTGAAAGTTCTGGTGTTAAAGCATCTGGGAAGGTTAATCCTAATGCTAAGAAACTTTTAGAAATAGAAGGCATTTGGAAAGACTCTTACCACTCTAAAACACTCGATACCGTGATAGACCAGGCCTACGACCTTGTGGTGACTGTCTGTGATCATGCCCATGAAACCTGCCCTATGTTTCCAAAGCCTGTACCCAAAATGCACGTAAGTTTTGAAGACCCAGATGGTAAAGGGTATGAAGCATTTGAAGAGACACTCAAAGAGATAAGAGAAATTTTATTACCCAAAATTGTTGAGGCATTGGCGTAGGGGCAGAATCTATTTCTGCCCTTTGGTTACAAACACATACATGCGGGTAGATATGGAATCTACCCCTACGATATTATAAAGGAAAACAAAATGAACAAAAACGTATTTAAAACAGGCGAAGGTGTCAAAATAGCTTTCACAGGTGAAGTCCAAAAACAAAACATTATAAAAATGGTAGAAAACTGTGCTACAGGACAGTGTGAATGTATGTCTGATGCTACCAAAGCCAAGATAAGCAATATGGAAGTCTCTGGCGTAGATGGAGAAGTCAACCTAAACCTTACAGGAGATGTCAGTAAAGAAGAGATAGAAGCGGCTCTTGCCAAATCTAAAGTCATCAACGATGAGAAGTGTTGCTAAGCAATGAAGCGTTACTGGGCTGAACTTGTAGGCACTTATATTCTAGTATTTGCTGGTTGTGGTGCTATCATGGTAGAGAGCCTTACAGGGGCTATGGGGCATGTGGGTATTGCCTTGGTCTTTGGCTTTGTGGTGAGTGCCATCATCTACACCTTTGGGCATGTAAGTGGTGCACATCTCAACCCTGCGGTGACGATCAGTTTTACCCTTAGTCATGAGCTCAATGTCAAAGATGCTTTGGCTTATATACTCTCTCAAATTATCGGTGCACTACTAGCCATAGCTACACTGGCACTGCTGTTTTTAGAAGAACACAAAAGCATACAAGATCTGGCATACTATGGCGCTACGCTCCCTCGTGGAAGCTGGTATCAGTCTTTTGTCTTTGAACTTATCTTGACCTTTATACTCATGCTTGTCATCTATGGCTCTGCTGTACATGGCAAAGCGGTCAAAAGCTTCGCAGGACTTGCCATAGGATTTACCGTAGGGTTAGAGGCGATGTTTGCAGGGCCTATTACGGGGGCAAGTATGAATCCTGCTCGGAGTATAGCACCTGCACTCATATCTGGGAATATTAGTGAGTTATGGATATATATCTTTGCACCTATTGTTGGTGCGGTGCTTGCAGGATGTTTTTATCAAAAGGTGATAGAAGAATGACAACCTCAGTAATAGTATGGAGTGTGTTTTTAGGAGCTTTAGGCATGGCATATATGAGCTATGGTAAACGACAAGGTAAAATCATCGCTTCTTTAGGAGGTTTAGTTTTACTTGTATTACCCTATTTCACTACAGAGAGCTTACCTTTGCTTGCTGGTATGGCTACTATCATAGGGATAGTCTATTTTTTCAATTATTAGAGGTGCCCTTAAGCTAAAAGATAGGCAAACTCCCTCACCCATTCACCCCATTCGCTAGACCCCTCTACATCTATGCTATTTTGTTGCATATCCTTGACCAGCATGATGCTAAACTCTCCTGGGAGTTTTAGAGAAAACTTTAAGACATTGTCTATCGCTTCAGATGAGGGGTTTTCCATCAGAGCATTGACAAGTCCTATCGCCAGTGCCATCATCACTTTAGAGTCCTCTTCCTCTAGTGCTGTGAGTGTGCCATCTAGTATGGTATTGAGGTCAGGTAAATCTTTCATCACCTTTTTAAAACTCATATACCCAATAGCCGCTTCACGCCCTACAGCCCCACTGATACTATCTAATATCAAATCTCCGTCTACACCCGATTTGACGATGCTGTCCACATACTCCCAAGACCTTGGTGTGGCAAATGATTTTTCATTTGAAGTGGCATCAAAAGTAAAAAGCATCGACTTGTCATAGGCGATGTACCCGATGATAGAAGCATCTATCTTGGCAGAGTATGCCCATGCTTTCCAGTCGTCAAAATCTACTTCCATCTCGAAGTGTACAAAACGGTTGGCAAGTGGAGGTGGCATTTTATAGACTACCCCTCTATCATTCTCACGGTTACCCGCAGCGATGATACTCCACCCTTTTGGAAGCTCATACTCCCCTACTTTTCTATCGAGTATCAGCTGATAGGCTGAGGCTTGCACGGCTGGTGGTGCTGTGTTTATCTCATCTAAAAACAAGATACCTTTAGAGTCAGGCTCGCTTGGCAAAAAGCTAGGCTTTGCCCAGACACCCTCATTGGTCTCAGCATTAAAAAAAGGAATCCCTTTCAAGTCCGTAGGGTCAAGCAAGGACAATCTCAAATCCAAAAACTCTAAACCCTGCTCTACAGCAATAGCTTTTACAATAGAAGACTTTCCAATACCAGGTGCCCCCCAGATAAATACAGGTAATTTTTGTACGATAAGTTTGTTTACCACTTTAGTGATGTTTGATGCTTTCATCTTTACCTCTTATAAATAATTGTCGTGGCGAACGCCCTTGTAAGCCATATTTTTTGCATACCTGCAAAAAATATGTAGCGTTTCCAGAGCCACGACGACTTTTACTGAAGAAATTTTTGCTACGCAAACCGCCTTCAGCTAATTTTGCTTACTTTTCTAGAAAAGTAAGAGAAAAACAACGCCACTGTTAAAAGGTGAGGCAATTTTCCAAATCAAAATAAATTATAGCAGTTTTAAAACTGCACCGCCTTCTTATCATAATCCAACACTGTCTCATACCCCTTAATCAGTATAGGATTCTTCGCCAACTCATTTTGCAAACGCGTATCAACTTTGAGAATATCTAAAATATCCAAAGGGATAGAAGCATTGGACGCCATGCTTCTTTGGATTTCTAAATCATCCAAAGCAAAAAGAGCACGTAATATACTCTCTGGTGTACTAGTATTTTGTGCCAATGCTTTACGGACAGCATCTGTTTCATATGCTTTATAAAACTTCTCTAAAAGCACTACAGGTGTCACAGGGTTCATTGCCAAGCATGCCACAGTAGCCTCTAAACCTTTAGCCTCGATAGCTTCTAGCTGATTTGGATTTAAAGTAGTATTTTGTGCGAGGTGACAAAGCAGTGCTTCATCCTCTCGTGAGATGAGTATCTCTATCACATCACTCTCTAGCTGTTCATTTGCTCCTATGGTAGAAAAGAGTGTATCATCTAACGCCTCTGCATCCACAAGCGACAGACGCTCTTCATCTATGGGTTGAGAGAGAAGCAGGAGTTGCACAACCTTATCTTCTTTGGAGAGTAGCGTTTTAAATATCTCATTGTCTATGTTGGCATTGGTAGCGAGTGCTTCGTTTATTTGCACATCTTCTTTAGCAAGAAGTGTTTTCAGTAGCGAAAGCTCTACCGCAGGGTTAGCAGCCAATGCCACATCTACCCGTTTGTCTCTAAGACTCACAAGCTTGGTGATAATCTCTTTATCCAAGTATGCATTACGTGCGATGGTCTCTCTAAGCGTCACCTTCTCTTTTCCGCGTATCAAAAACTCAAAGTTAGGAAAGCCTATAAGTGCTTGTAGTAGTCTAGGGTTTGTAGCCTCTGTAGCCAAACGTCGTAGCGTCAAGTAGCTATAATGCAGGTCTGCCTCGTTGGGCTTGATGTCTATATAGCGTTTGAGCGTGTACATAATAGTATCACGGTCTTGATTGTTGTCTTCATCTTCTTCATTCCACTCGTACATACCCAGTAGCTTCACAAAGAGTGTCTCAGAGATATTGGCATTACCAAGCAGTCTAAAAACACGCGCTTGGTCATTGGTAAGTTTGATAGCCATAAGAAGCTCATCATCGTTGATATTATCTGAAAGATGTTTCTCAAACTCTTCTAAAGAAAACGAAGGTATCTTGGCATCATAGGCATCATTAGAGATATCCTCTTCCACAGGATTAAGGTTCAATGGTTCGATAATCGCTACCACACCCTCTTCTAGGTACTTTGTCATAGTGATGTGATGTTTTTTCAAAAAACGTGCTATCTCATCGGCAGTAAAAAGCCCCTCTCTTCCAAGAATAAGAAATTTTTTACCTTCTGATGATGCGAGTATTTGGGCTAATGTTGGCTTTGTCATGCTTTAGTATAGCATAGTGGGTTTTAAATAGGAGTTAAATAGTCTGATTATATTTTTAGAGATTCCCTAAAAAATATGTCAAATTGACATATTTTTAACTTACTTTCCCTTCAACAACACCAAATAAACAGCCACAGAAATACCTGCTGAGCCGAGTATCATCAGCATGACCATCATTTGGTAGCGCACTGCTATGAGAGGGTCTATGCCTGAGAGTATTTGCCCTGTCATCATACCAGGTAACGAGACAAGTCCTACCGCAAATAAGGCATTGATAATAGGGATAAGTGATGCTCTGTAGGCTGTGGCTCTTGCATCGACATAGGTATTGTCCCTTTCTACCTCACTCTCATAACGCTCTGCTGCGATACTCACAGCATTCATGGAATTGGCAAATATCATCCCTGCCAGAGGTATGAGAAATTTCGCTTCATACCAAGGATTGAGATTTAGTACCCCAAAGATAATCATCACCAAGGTAAATAAACCACCTACAGCAATGGAGGCAAAGGCTTTGAAGTAAAGTGCTTTATGCTTATGCTGCATGGGACGCAAGGAGATAATACTCGCAGCTACAAGCATAACCGAGAGTATAAGAATGACCAAATAAGGTGATTCAGACGTAAAAATATAGGTCAGCACATACCCTATGAGTATAAGCTGTACAAGCATACGTGCCAGCGCATAAAAAAGCGTCACCCTATCTTGTGTCCAGCGTATATAGATGACTATCATAATAGCAACAGGGATACATGCCCAAAGCAAATCTAACATGGAAATGTGATAAAGAGATGAGTTCATAGTATATTATACTACAATTCATTGCGCTAGCTGTAGGATATCAAGATTTTTTTGTTATACTAATTTTTATCTTTGGCAAGGGGTTACACATTTATACTATCACACAAAATAGACTTATCATCATTGTCAGTATATTTTTTGTATCTTTTTATAATTACTCTTTTTTTATGAATATCCTTAATGTCTATCAGTGGACAGAATCAAATAGAGGATTCTTACTCTCTATACCTATTGTTTTATTTGCCATTATTGCGTTGGTCTTTACACTTGTTAGTTTCAGGTGGACATTAAAGCCTATACTGATTGTATCACTGATTATCTCATCGTTGACAGCCTATTTTATGAATACCTATAATATAGTGGTAGATGACAGTATGATAAGAAATACATTACAAACCGATTTTAAAGAATCTACAGATTTATTCTCTTATAAGCAGTTACTTTATTTTATCTTTATGGGTGTATTACCTGCATATTTTGTGTATAAAATACCCTTAAAACAGCGTACATTAAAACAATCATTTCTTGATAAAATAAAGCAAATATTTATTCTTTTATTTATTATTATTTTCACTGTGTTTATTTTTTCAAAATACTACACTTCTTTTGCAAGAGAACATAAATCACTGCGATATAGTGCCAATCCAGTCTACTGGATATATTCTGTGGGTAATTACATTTATAAAACATTTAACTCTGCACCGTTGGTGGTTAAAGCTATAGGGACAGATGCGACAATTGATAGCTCTAAAAAATCACTTCCTAAACTTGTGATTATGATAGTAGGTGAAGCACTAAGGGCTGATCATTTTGGTCTCAATGGCTATAGTAGAGAGACAACACCCAAGCTTAAAAAAGAAAAAGGGATACTGAACTTTTCCAATGTCTATTCTTGTGGTACATCAACCGCTGAATCAGTGCCTTGTATGTTTTCTATTTTTGATAGAGAAAATTATAGTTATAAAAAAGGTATTAGTCATGAGAATGTTCTAGATGTTCTAAAGCATACGGGTGAAGTATCATTACTTTGGAGAGATAACAATTCAGATTCAAAAGGTGTGGCACTGAGAATACCCTATGAATATTATAAATCTCCTGTGAATAATACAAAATGTCAAGATGGGGAGTGTAGAGATGAAGGGATGTTGGTTGGGTTAGATAGATATATCCATGAGCAAAAAAACAAAGATATACTCATTATACTCCATCAAATGGGTAATCATGGTCCTGCTTATTATAAACGTTATCCAAAAGCATTTGAAAAATTTACACCAGTATGTGAGACAAATCAATTGGAAAAATGTACACAACAAGAGATTAGCAATGCCTATGATAATGCGATACTCTATACGGATGATTTCTTGATAAAAACGATTAACTTTTTAAAAAAATATGCTAAAACACATCAAACTGCAATGTTTTATATGAGTGATCATGGAGAAAGCTTAGGGGAGAATGGTATCTATCTACATGGGTTACCATATTTCATGGCACCTGATGCACAAAAACATATAGCAGCTTTGGCTTGGTTTGGTCCACAGATGCAAAAGAGACTTCCAGTGAAGCAAATTCACTTAGATACATATTATTCGCATGATAATTTGTTTCATACACTTTTGGGTATTTTTGATGTCAAAACAAAAGTGTATGATGAAAAATTGGACATGATGAATGTCCATAAATAAGCAGATAGTCTTTACTGCCGTATTACTTATTGCTACAATTTTACTGTTTGGTATCAGCAGTTTGGATATAACCATTCAAAATGCATTCTATAATATACAAACACAATCATGGATAGTTGATAAGGAGAGTCAACCTTATCATTTTATTTTTTATACAGGTATTAAAATATGCCTCATTCTTTTTGCAGTTATATTGCTACTGATACTACTCTTTTTTAGAAATCATCCCAAAATAAGAGTGTATAAAAAAGGTTTATTGATTGTAATTCTTTCTGCTGTTTTGGTGCCTTATATCGTTGTAGAAATTAAGAAAAATACACATATTCCTTGTCCTAAAAATGAAATACATTATGGGGGTAAATATATACATACAGCCGTTTGGGAGCGATATGAAGCACCTTATAATAGACTCAAAAAAATAAGTTGTTGGCCTGCTGGACATGCATCAGGTGGTTTTGCACTAATGAGTCTTTTTTTTCTTTTTAGAAAAAAAAGAGATAAATTATATGCTTTGCTTGTTGCTATATTGATAGGGTGGAGTATGGGAATATATAAAATGCTTATAGGTGATCACTATGTATCACATACATTGATTGCCATGCTTTTGGCATGGCTTATCATTCTTGTGATTAAAAAGATTGTAGATAGGTTGATTGTATAGATTCCTTAACGCATTACTGTGCATATGTCACAGTATCTTCAAAAAGTTTACTTCCTTTCATGGCACGGGTAAAGATAATTTTGTTGTCGTCTTTGTTTTGTTTTGCAATCATATATTTTTCTACCATTTTAAAAAGTATATCCTGTATACTATGCACAGGAGAAGAGACTTCTGTAGCGATACAATAGGTAGAGCTCTCTTTATAAATATGTATATTGGACAAAAGTATTTCAGAAAAATTTCGCGCACCTTCTGAATCTGTAGCCTGACATATAAGTACATAGGTATTTTTCTCTTTATCTATCTCTACGAGTATATCTGTATGACGTTTCCATTGTGGTAGCATAGTCTCCAAGTGAATATCTTCAGTAGAAATAAGCAACATAGTAAATGGAGGTGTCGTTGGACGGTGATTCATCATGTAGTACAAAAACTCCATAGTCGTACGAAGTTTATCCATCATCTTTTTTGCAAGTTTAATCTCGTCTTCATGAAAAGATGGTTCTACAATATGTCTACGTTCTTCATTCATCGGTTTTCCTTTGTCTAATATTAATCAATTAATATTATTATAACATAAAATTTAGAGGTTTCTTAAAGTATATCCCTTAAAACCATGGCATAGTGTAAGACCACGAGATTGAGTAAAAAAATACCCATTGATGAACCCTTTGAGAGGAGTTTCTGCATCGGTGTTTTTACTTTGTTTATAGTCATCATGCTTACAGTCATGTGTATGATAGTAAGTACAACGATAACAGCGACTACATAGAGTTTGGTACGTAAAGCATCTATCATTTCATTGGTTACATTAGAAAAGAGTATATCTAGTAGTCCATTATAATAAATCATGGTTGTACCCGTAAGTAGCAAGATGATAAGTGCACCTGTTTCATAATAACCATAAACAGGACCTATACGAGGGTAAACAGCCTCTTGATCATCTTTATCACGTAAGGTAATACCCAAGACAAACATTAAAAATCCTCCACCAATCCAAGCAATAGCAGCGATGAGATGAAAGTGTAAAGCCCAACCCATTAGTGTCTCTCTTTGAGGTTATGATGCCCCATAGTACAGTAGATCTGTGCATTATCTTCTGTGAGTAATATGAGTTCTGAGGGATCAATATAGGTATAAAATTCGATATCTTCAGGGATGAGAGAGACTTTTATGCCTAGTTCTTTGAGTGTAAGATAGGTTTTGTACCCTAGTCCCTTGAGATAAATACTGTCCACATCATACTTTTTAAAATTTTCAAAAAAGAGTGCTGATTTATCTGTTTTAAAATGGTTCTCTTGTACTACAATACCAGTATCAGGGGCTATAAAAACAAACATAGGGGCTTTTCTAAAGCCTTTAGCGATAGTTTTTTCGTCTAGTTCTACAGGAATGAGTATCATGAGGCTAGCTATCCAACTTTAGAACAGCCATAAACGCTTCTTGTGGTACTTGTACCTTACCGATGGACTTCATACGTTTCTTCCCTGCTTTTTGTTTCTCTAAGAGTTTACGCTTACGGGTGATGTCTCCCCCATAACATTTCGCAGTGACGTTTTTACCCATAGATTTTACATTGGTACGTGCGATAACTTCATTACCGATACTTGCTTGGATAGCCACTTCAAAGAGCTGTCTAGGGATAAGCTCTTTAAGTTGAGCCACAAAAGCAAGCCCACGTGTACGTGCTTTGTCGCGAGGTACGATAATAGAGAGCGAATCTACTACATCACCAGCCACACGGATATCAAGCTTCACCAAGTCACCCTCTCTAAAACCTACAGGTTCATAGTCAAAACTTGCGTATCCTTTGGTAATGGATTTGAGTTTGTCATAAAAGTCCATCACTATCTCATTCATAGGGATATCATACTCCAAAAGTACACGTGTTTCGTTCAGGTAATCCATTTTAATCTGTATACCACGACGGTCATTGAGTAGTTTAATGAGGTTACCCAAATACTCCTGTGGTGTCAAAATCGTTGCTTTAACATAGGGTTCAAAAATCTTGTCTATCTTTTGAGGTTCAGGAAGCTCAGAAGGGTTTTGGATGACAAGCTCTTCTCCATTGGTCTGCTCTACTCTATAGACAACCGTCGGTGCGGTAGCGATGAGTTCCAAGTTAAACTCACGCTCCAAACGCTCTTTAATCACCTCCATATGAAGCATACCAAGAAAGCCTGTTCTAAATCCAGAACCCAATGCCATAGAACTCTCTGGCTCAAATGAAAGTGAAGAGTCGTTGAGTTTGAGTTTATTCAGTGCATCACGTAAGTCTTCAAATCTATCTGTTTCTATTGGATAAATACCTGCAAAGACAAAAGGTTTTGCAGGTTCAAAACCACCAATGGCTTCTACGGTAGGATTTTTGGCATCAGTAATTGTATCACCTACTTTAAGCCCATCAACTGTTTTAAGACCCATCACTACAATGCCTATTTCACCTGTACGAATTTCATCGGTTTTTATAGGTGCAATAGGGTTAGGGTACATAAGATTGAGTACTTGATGTTCATCTTTGGTACCCATCACTTTTGCCACTTGTCCCTTGGTAATTTGTCCATCAAATACACGTACAAGTGCAAGTGCTCCCAAGTAGTTGTCAAACCATGAATCGTAGATGAGGGCTTTAAGAGGAGCATTTGCATCACCCACAGGTGCTGGTACACGCTCAACGATGCTGTCTACAAGTTCTGCTATCCCTACCCCTGTTTTGGCTGATACAAGGTTATGCTCTGTTGCATCGATACCTATGGCCTCTTCAAGTTCTGTCAGTACACGGTCAGGGTCTGCTGCAGGTAGGTCAATCTTGTTTACCACAGGAAGCAACTCAAGGTCATTTTCTATGGCAATATATACATTGGCGATGGTCTGAGCTTCTACCCCTTGTGCTGCATCGACGATAAGTAAAGCACCATCACTAGATGCCAAAGAACGACTCACCTCATAAGAGAAGTCTACGTGTCCTGGCGTGTCAATGAGATTTAGGATGTAGTGCTCTCCATCTTTGACATAGTCCAAACGTACAGACTGTGCTTTAATCGTGATACCACGTTCCTTTTCGATATCCATTGTATCCATCACTTGTGCAGACATTTGACGCTCTGTTACTGCTCCACACTCTTGTATAATCCGGTCAGCCAAGGTAGATTTACCATGGTCGATATGTGCGATAATAGAAAAGTTACGTATATTTTTTTGTGGTACTTTATTTTCCATTAGGTAGTCTCAAAAAGAGAATTTACACTCTCATTATTATGTACACGTCTTATTACTTCACCCAACATACTCGCGGTTGAGAGCATCTTAATTTTTTTGGATGCTTTCGTCATAGGTATGGTATTGGCTACAACCAGTTCATCCAATTCACCTTTTTCGATGCGATCATATGCAGGACCTGAAAGAACTGGGTGTGTACAACATGCCATAACAGAAGTGGCACCAAGACCTTTTAATGCCGATGCTGCTTTTACCATAGTACCAGCAGTGTCAATCATGTCATCAATTAGTATAATGTCTTTGCCTTTAACATCGCCAATAATATTCATGACCTCAGATTCATTGGCTTGTTCACGACGCTTATCCACAATCACCATATCAAGCCCAAGCTTATTGGCAAAATATCTAGCACGAGATACACCACCAATATCAGGAGAGGCAATCACAGGATTTTTAAAATTTTTAGCTTTGATATAATCCATAAATAAGATAGCCCCATAAAGATTGTCTACAGGGATATCAAAAAAACCTTGGATTTGAGAAGCATGAAGATCCACAGTAACCATACGTGTAATACCTGATGTCTCCATTAAATTTGCAACAAGTTTAGCAGAAATTGGTACTCTTGGTGCTGCTTTTCTATCTTGTCGTGCATAACCATAGTATGGTACAATAGCCGTAATTGATTTAGCAGATGAACGCTTGAGTGCGTCTGTCATAATAAGCAGTTCCATCAAATTTGCATTTGCAGGTGCGGAGGTAGGTTGAATAATGAAAACATCTTTTCCACGTACTGACTCAGCTATTTGTACAGAGATTTCACCATCAGAAAAACGTTTTATAGTTGCTTCACTCAAAGGCATCTCTAGGTAAGTTGCTATCTCTTGTGCTAGCTCAGGGTTTGATGTTCCAGAAAAAAGCATATATCCGCTCATATTATGACCTTATGTGTGTATTTAAGTAGACGTATTTTACTCAAATGTTAATAAAAAGGGGATTTAAAGCCTTGAAGTATTACACTTATGCGTAAAAATCATCATCTTGGACTATCATGATACGAAAATTTTTTAGAAAACTTGCCAGTAAAAAAGATAAGTTTGACCATCTACTTGAAAAATACAACCTTCCAAGAGCCTATTTCAATATTAATAGAAAAATGATTACTAAAGGTGTTTGGGTAGGATTGTTTTGGGGGTTTATACCTATGCCTATGCAGATGTTAGCAGTAGTGGCAACTACCCCTTTTGTCCGCTTTAATATCCCTATTGCCATTGCCATGGTATGGCTCTCTAACCCTATTACCATGCCACCTATGTATTATATGGAATATCTTACTGGCAATTTTATATTAGGTCAAGATGGTATCGATGGTATAACATTGACTCTAGAGTGGTTTTCGGAAAATATGGGTGATATATTCTTACCACTTTATGTGGGTACTGCATTTTACTCTATTATAGTATCTTCCTTGGTCTATTTTGTACTTAATTGGTTATGGATACACTCTGTTAAAAGTGAACAAAATGAAAAAAAATATAGAAAGAAAAAATAGTTAACCATTGGTATACTATTTATGATTATTATTTTATAAAAAGAATGTTTAATGCCTATTAAAATTACACTATTTCTCAGTCTCATATTTACATATACTAATCTTCATGCAGATTATCTGCTCAAAGTGAGTAAGCGTCAGCCAAGCAAAATTGACAATATGCCAAAAGGTATCGTTGCAGACATGAAAAGCATACCTCAAGACCCTAGTTATTACGCCAATCAAATTAAACCTTTTTCTCTTTCTGAGCAAAAAGAGTTAGATGATGTATTTAATCAAAAATATTTTCAACCTTGGGATATTGATGGACTCGATATTAATAAAGATGATTTTGGATGGGAAATAAGATTTGTCAGAAAGAAGCCTATTTATAAAGAAAAAGGCTCACAAATACCTGCTTCTGTGTATGAAAAATGGATAGATAATGCCAATTATGAAAATATTGATACAAAAAAATACAAAGCAATTACGGTGAGACGCACAGATGTAAAAGCGCTTCCTACCTCTACAGCTTTTTATAGAGACCCTAAAAAAACAGGAGAGGGTTTTCCTTTTGATTATAATCAAAATTCGGCACTGCATATTAATGTACCGCTGTATGTATCACATATTTCAAAAGACAAACGTTGGGCATTTGTACGTGCATCATATGCTTTTGGTTGGGTAAAAACAAAAGATATTGCACTGGTAGATAAGCATTTTAGAAAAGCATTTAAAAATGACAAGTATGCAGTGGCAGTTAAAGATAACATGCGTTTATATGATGAGCATAATAAATCTGTCTCGATAGTAAAACTAGGGGCACTTTTTCCTATAGTTTCAGGTACCAAAAAAAAGATAAAACGTTATTTGGTTGCTCAACGAAATGCAAAAGGACAGGGAGTACTACATAAAGTTAAACTTCAAAATAAGTATACTTTGGCTAAAAAACCTTTACCGTTTAATGCAAAAAATGTAGCGATAATTGCAAAAGAGTTTTATGGTGAACCTTATGGATGGGGAGGTAGCTATGAATGTCGTGATTGTTCTGCGACTACACGTGATTTTTTAGGTGTTTTTGGTATATTTTTGCGTCGCAACTCATCCAAACAAGCAGAAGATGGAAACAGTATTCCTATGAAGCGATGGCCAAAAGCCTATAAAAAGAAATTTATCAATGAAAATGCTGAACCTTTTAGATCTTTACTCTATGTACCTGGACATATTGTCTTATATTTGGGACAATACAAAGGTGAACCTGTTATTATGCATACCTACTGGGGTATTCGTAAAAATGATGGCACTAAACTTATTACTGGGCGTACCATCATTACTACTACAGAACCTGGTAAAGAGCGTGCAGATGTAAGAGAAGGTGCAAAATTGATTAATACACTAAGAAGCATCGTGAATTTTTGATGATTTACGCTAAAATGCGCGTATGAAACACAAAGACAAAATTAAAATATTTACGACTACAATTACTGCAGGTACCCATAAGGGCAAAAAAATAGAGATACCTGATATCTCTACAACACGTAGTTCAAAAAGTATTCTTAAAGAATCACTCTTTAATACCCTGCAGTTTGATATCATAGATAAAAATTTTGTTGAAGTTTTTTCTGGCTCAGGCTCTATTGGTTTAGAAGCACTGAGTCGTGGTGCAGGAGAAGCCTATTTTATGGAGTATAATAAAACGGCATATAGATCTTTAG
Organism: Sulfurovum sp.; assembly: GCA_026985755.1. GTDB lineage: Bacteria > Campylobacterota > Campylobacteria > Campylobacterales > Sulfurovaceae > Sulfurovum. The sequence goes on from JALSPX010000035.1 coordinate 16,864, forward strand.
AAAGTAATGTTAAGCGTATTGATACTACGCGTTCTCATCTCTTTTATGGTGATAGTTTTGAACTCTTTGAACGCGTGTATGCAATGGTCAAACAGAGTCGAGAAAAGACCTACTTTTATTTTGATCCTCCCTTTTCTACACGAGATGGCATGGATGACATTTATGATAAAACCATCGCTCTCATAGAAACCATAAAATGTGATGTCTGTGAGATGGTTATCGTAGAGCATATGACCAACCTAAGTATGCCAGAACACATAGGTAACCTCACCCAAAGAAAAAAGAAAAAGTTTGGACGCAGTTCCCTTACATATTATAGTCCACAGGAGTAGAAAATGACTAAAAAAGAAGACCATATTGCTTTATTTATTGATTGTGATAATATCTCACACAAAGCCATAGAGGGTATTATCAATGAACTTAGTACCTACGGTATAGTAAATATCAGACAGGCCTATGGTAACTGGACAAAAGACAATTTAAAAAATTGGGAAGATAAACTCTTAGAGTTTGCTATTAAGCCTATACAACAGTTTGATTACTCTAGAAACAAGAATGCTACAGATATTCTTATGACCATAGATGCTATAGATTTACTACATACCAAGGATATTGATGCCTTTGCATTTGCCACGAGTGATAGTGATTTTACGCCTGTTGTTATGCGTGTGCAAGCAGAAGGTATCAAGGTATTCGGTTTTGGGGAAAAGAAAACTCCCAAGCCATTTATGGCAGCATGTTCACAGTTTATATTTACTGAAAACTTGATGCGTGCAAGTCTGAATCCATCCAATAAAGAAGAGAACCATTCAAATGAACCTATACGTAAAAATAGTAAAGAGTTGCGTCAAGACACATGGCTTGTCAATGTTTTACGAAATGCAGTAGAACATACGATGGATGAATATGGTTGGGCAAACTTGTCAGATATAGGGCAATATATCAACAACTCTACTTCATTTTCTCCGATTAATTTCGGATACAAAAAGCTTAGTAATCTTATCAAAGAGATAGATTTATTTGATATTTCGATTGATGAATATAGTAAACAGATGAGTATAAAAGATAGAAGAAAGAGTAATTAATATACTCTAGGAGGTGAAGACTTTAGTCCCACACAATTCAGAAGTGGAGACTTCAGTCCCACTGGGTGGGAGTAAACGCTCCACTTCCAAGAGTATAAATGATTACGCCTCTTTTACAATCTTTTCAATCACACCTACAATAGATGGATCTTCTAGTGTAGAAGTATCTTGCGTTATCGCCTCACCCTTCACAAGACTTCTTAAAATACGTCTCATTATTTTACCAGAACGCGTTTTAGGTACATCAGGTACAAATGCCATTGCATCACACAGTGCAATCGCCCCTATCTCTTTTTTAATCACTTGGTTGATAGCCACTTTGAGTTCATCAGAAGCATCATCAGGGTTTTTAAGTACGATATAAGCAAAGATACCCTCACCTTTAATATCGTGTGGTTTCCCTACGACTGCTACAGCCGCTACTGCATCATGTTTCTTAATCGCTGCTTCTACTTCTGCGGTACCCATGCGGTGACCAGATACATTGATGACATCATCCGTACGTCCTGTAATGGTGATGTATCCATCTTCATCCATCATCGCACCGTCTCCTGTAAAGTAGACAGCTTTACCATCTTTTTT
>JALSPX010000036.1 GCA_026985755.1 Sulfurovum sp.
AGAAATTAGGAATTAGGAATTAGGAATTAGGAATTAGGAATTATGATTAAACTACTGCTTTTAGAAGATGATCCTAATTTAGGCAAGTCACTTGTAAAGTACTTAGAAAGAAACGGATACAGTGTTGACTGGGCGAAGCAAGGGGAAGAGGCGATAGATTTAAGTTATACCAATCGCTATGATCTTTATCTCTTTGATGTCAATGTACCTTTGGTCAATGGGATAGATGTACTCACAGGGTTGCGTCAAGCAGATGACAAAACACCCACCATCATCATCTCTGCACAGATAGATATAGACTCTATGTCCAAGGGATTTTCTGCGGGGGCAGATGACTATGTGAAAAAACCTTTTGACCCCGAAGAGTTACTGCTACGTATCAGAGCTAAGACGGTGCTGGCTGCCCAATCATCTGCTGTACATGGCTACCGTATAGAGCCTGCTGATGGGGAAATCTACTGTGAAGAGAGGCTTTTTGAGATTAGTGGAGTACCCAAAAGTATCTTGATAGAACTCATAAGAGCCTACCCCAACCCTGCACCCAAAAATCTCCTTATGGATCTGCTCGCTACACAAAATGATGGTGCTCTGCGTGTCAACATGGTTAAACTCAAAAAAGAAACAGGGTTAGAAATACAAGCAGTGAGAGGAGTCGGTTATAAAATTCTCTGAAAAAGAATCGTTTATCAAAAGTTTTTTGCTTTTTTTTGGGGTAATACTGCTCTTTTTGTCTTATATTCTATATAAAAATATTCAAGAAGAGACTGCCCATATCAGAGAAAAACTTTTTTTAGAGATGAAAAACTATAGTCTCAAAGCACAAGGGCAACGTTTTCATAAAGAAAAAACACAAAAAACACAAAATCAAAAGTTTTACACACTTTATGAAGATTCTCAGAGTCTCTATATCCTCACCCCTATTCCTGATAGCACACAAAAAGAGATGGTGATGATAGTAGGTCCTATGGGCAACATCGTCGTGCCTTACTCTAGTAAAGAGACTAAAGTATTTAAAATAGGATATCCACAAGAAGCGTATCAACAAAAGCTCAAAGAGATGAAAGTCTCTCTCTTTTGGCAATTTGTGCTCTTTTGTATGGGTGCGATGCTTGTCTCCTTGCTTGCAGCATGGTATACACTCTATCCACTGCGTAGCTCTTTACGTTTATTAGAAGATTTTATTAAAGATATCATTCACGACCTCAACACACCCCTAAGTGCCATTATGCTCAACCTAAAGATGATAGAAACCAGAGATGATGAAATAGAATGTATACAAACTGCAGCACAGACTATAGAGATGTTACATCACAACCTAGATGCCTACCTCAGGGAGCAAAAACAATCATCACAAACTTTCTATCTCGATGATGTTATACATAGGTATGTACAGTTTTTCACACCCCTCTACGACTATCTATACTGGGACGTCAAAGCAGAACACCTTGAACTACATACCGATAAACAAGCCTTTGAACGTATCATCTACAACCTACTAAGCAATGCCTGTAAATATAATACCAGTAATGGCACCATAAAGATATCAATAGAAGGCACTACTTTAAAAATACAAAACAGTAGCTATGGAGTCAGTCATCCCCAGAGGGTCTTTGAGCGGTTTTATAAAGAGAGTGAAAGAGGCTTGGGTATAGGGCTGCATATCGTGGATAAACTCTGCCATACCCTCCAGATAGAAAAATCCTTTAGGGTTGAGCAGACAGAGGTAATTGTAGCACTAGAGTGCAAGAATCTACTACACTCTTAATCGCCTACTCCTTTTTCTTCCTCATCCACATTCGCATCAAAAAAAGTCCTAACAATAGTCCAATCGCTCCTATCACTATCTGCACCCATGCAGAAATCAGTACGGACTTATGCACGATGTCTTTGTGAAAATCATTGTCTATTTTGAGTCCGCTCATCTCTTTTATATGTACCAATGCCGAGACTGCCAAGCTCTTATGGGGTATCTCTTTGTGGCAACTAAGGCAAGCTCCACTTCTGTCTAGTTTATCTAAGGTATTTTTATCCAAAGCTTGCGAGAGCTTCCAATGGTTCCCTACCGTTTGTACCTGTGTACCGTTGGCATCTATCATCACAGAGTAGTCATGTTTGAGATTGGGAATGGCTGGGATTTGTTCATCTACTTGTTTGACCAAGAGTTTTTTCTGTGCATCCATCAAGTCAACCATCGTTGTTTTACTTTGGTCGGCAAAATAATTACCTCCGTTGATGCCTTTTCCTTGTGCTTTGAGGCTGGTATGACAGCTTTCACAGGTACGTGATTTTTTGCTCACAGTATGAGGTTGCACAGGTGACATGACAATAGAGTTGACACCCTCTTTTGGGGTATTGACAGTGCCGTTATTCTCTACACCCTTGAGTTTCCATATGTGATTCTTTAGGAGTGCTTTACCATCCTTACCAATGACTGTCAATGTTACTTGACACCCGGGAATCGTAGGAGAGATACGCCCTTCTCCATTTTGGGAGAGTGCGGGGTCTTCCCATCGTAGATAGGAGCGTGTCTCTGTCACTTTACCATCGACTAAAAAATCTTTAAGTGTGTCAACCTCTCCTGTTTTACCATTGACATGATGTTTTGATGCTTCCAGATAATCAGGATTTTGCTTGCCCCCTGAGTAGTCTATTTTGACATGACATCCATAACACTGTGGTGCCCATGTGGCATGGCAGGTATAGCACTCCATTTTATCTGTATGGGCATCTATTTGATCCATCGCCACCAAGCCCTCTTTAGAGATTTTTTTCTCCTCTTTAAGTAGCTTAAGGGGCTTGAGTTCAATATCTTTTCCCGACGAGAGATGCATGATTACCTTATTGCCATGTCTGACTGCTTTAGTCAAGGGATTCCCTCTAGCAGAGAGCAAAAAGCCATCTCCTTTATCTTTGGGGATAGCACCTTGTTTTAGGTACGCTGCCAAGGTCTTAGTAGTACCTCTTGCTTTGCCTGTTTTTGGTGTCGTAGCAAATTCATCAGAATATCCTAAAGGCAACTCCCAAGGATATTTTTTGGTTGTACCATGACAATCTTGACACTCAATCTCTACTGCCCCTAGATTTGCCCCTCTTGCAAAGCCATCCCCATGCATATCGTTAGAGGTATGACAATCTTGACAAAGCATCCCTTTAGAGTAGTGAATGTCTTCCGTGAGATGCAAGTAGCGTTTGGTATGTAGTTTAGGTTGTCCATTTCCCTCACTATCAAAGGTTGCTTTATACTCTGTCTCCATGAGCCCTTGATAGCTTACCCCTATACGTTTACCACGGTTATGGCAGGTTGTACATGTCTCTACAGGGATACCGGAGTAATTCATATCATGTACCTGCACTTTTACTTCACGTGATGACTGAATCGCATGCACAAGCATATGCCCATCTTCTGTTTTGGAGATACTTTTATCATTACCCTCATAGAGTCCAGCATTAGAATAAGGCACATGACAAGAGGCACACCCTATACCACGGTAATCTCCCCTACGTTTACGACCTTTCCCGCCAGTATGACAACGCAGACACTCTTGTCTTAGGTAGGTATAGACAGAAAGTGACGGGTCTTTTTCTACTTCCTCCGCTGTCGGTGCAGGAGGAAGCTCTGTGGTCTCATTTAGCATCGCTTGGGGTTCTTGTTTTTTGAGCCTATCCATATAGGCTTGATAGGTCTTTGTACCTAGACGCTCATGTATGTTTTTGGTTCCGAAATTAGTATAGGTATGTTTATACCCCTCTTTGGCTCCAAACCCCCACATCGCTCCATGTATCTTGCCCTGTTCTGTTGCCATCAGATTATTCTCTTGGGCGGCAACTTGATTGGGATGGCACATACCGCAGGTATTTTTATTGATCCATGGGCTAGCAGGATAGGGATAGAATGCTTTGGGTCCCTCATGATTTAAAAAGTATTTTAGCGTGCCTTGGTGTGCCTTGGTTTTATTGTCATCAATGCTTGGATTACCCCCATGGCAGACCACACAGTCATTCCCCTCTGCTCCAGCCTCTTTGGCTTTTTCTAAAATAGCTTTCATCATGCCTGAATCATGTGCACGTATGGATGCTAGTCCATCATGGCAGGCTAAACAGCCATTGGTTTCTAGTGCAGATAAAAAAGTCATATACATAAAAAGTATAAAAAATAAAATTCGTATCATTAAAATATCCTTTCTGAGCACTATTATACTGCATTTAATCAATATTCATTTTAGATTTACACCTTTATGTTATAATTTTTAGAATTAATCATCATATGGGGTATCCATGAAGCAACTATTAACACTATTATTGTTTATGTCATTCACTTTTCTTGAAGCAGAAATACTTGATGGCATTGCCTTTATTGTAGAGAATGAGGCTGTAACATTAGCTGAAGTACGTGCAGTAGAAAAACAAATGCATGTAAGCAAAACCGAGGCTACTGATTTACTCATTCAAGACAGGCTTCAAAAGATTGCCATGAAAGACATTACTATTCCTGAAGAGCATATCGATAAACAGATTGAACAAATAGCCAAACAAAATAAACTAAGTATCCCAAAGATGCAAAAGATTTTAGAAGCACAAGGGACATCATGGGTAGCATACCGTCAAAGCATTAGAGATGGACTCAAGAAATCAAAATTTTATCAAGAGGTCATTGCATCTACAATTCCTGAACCTACAGATGATGAACTTAAGCTCTATTATCGTAACCACAAAAAAGAGTTTACACTTCCTTCTGTCATCCATATGATTGAATATGCAACACCATCCAAAAAAAAGCTGCATGCTTTTTTAAAACAATATAAAGTATCAGGTATCTCCTCAAAAGAGATAAGCAAAAATACCAAAGAGACAGATGAAGCACTGCTCTCTATGCTTTTATCAACTCCCAACGGAGGGTTCACTAAAATTATGAATGCAGGAGATACCTATGTGGTATACAAAGCAG
>JALSPX010000037.1 GCA_026985755.1 Sulfurovum sp.
CTTATTATTGGTGCACCAGGTTCTGGAAAGTCAACAGATAGTAACTTAATAGTACAGAGACATAAAGGTGATATTACAACTATTCCTATTGGCGATTTATTAAGACAAGAAATCAAGCACAGAACAGGTGTGGGTAAAATTGCAGAAAAATATGTAGAGGAAGGTGAACTGGTACCTGGTCAAGTTATAATGTATGAAATTTTTGGGCGTGTCAAAAATGCACCTACAAATATTGTATTAATAGATGGATTTCCAAGAGGGTTAAACCAAATGAAGGAAATGGGTGATGCTCTTTTTTTAGATAAAGATATTGAACTGGTATCTGTTATTGAAATACGTGTAAGTAAAAATACGTCTCGAAAAAGAGTTTTGGGAGATAACCCAAGCAAAGCAGAAGAAGCACTTTTTGAGCATAAAATGGAGATTTATACTACACTCATAGAAGAAATTGAAAACTACTATAAAAAAGATAATCTGCTCACTGTCATTGACGGAGAACAAGATGTAGAAGCAGTGGCTTCAGATATAGACGAGTTCCTAAGCAAAAAGGTAGCCCTTTTTGCTTAATACTAAATTGAAATTGGAAGCTTAGTTTACAAGTATGGATACCATTCTATGCATGTCATACTACTTTTACTTCCAATACGTATCAAGTCGTATATTCCATCCCTTACGCCAACGCTCTTCGCCTCGTGCTGGTGGGGAGTTTTTGATACGTCTGCTTAGCATACGGCTTGCAGACTGGGCAAAGGCTTTTTGTTTATTGAGTTCTTGGTCATCCATGTGCCAAAGAACCTGTAAAAGTCCCCAGCCTTGACCTTTGTAACGTTCAGATTTGAGTGTCCCCTCACCTTTGAAGTTGGTGTAGTCTAACAAGACATAAAGCCCTCTTTCATTGACTGAACCATCTTTGTTGTGCATTACCTCATAAAAGCGTCTTTTAATAGTCTCTTTTTTCTTCGTATCATCTATCATCTCAAGCATTTGAGGAAGTGCTTTGCTTAGACGCTCTGCCATAAATGCTGCTTGATAGCCAAATGTATCTTTAAGAAAATGGAACAACTCCATATACTGTTTGGTTTTGGCTTTTTTAGCCATAAAAAACGCGGCTTTGGTTTTCCAAGGGAAGTCGCTTTCAGGTGTAAGCCATACAGGCATCTTGACACCCTTTTTTTGCATAAACGCTACAACCATAGGAAAAACCTCTCTAAAACGCTCTGTATGCCCTTTGGGAAACCAGATAAAGTGTCCTATACCAAGGCTTGCAAAATCCTCTCCTTCATTCCACCAAATAAGGTATTTATCTTTGCCAGCACCCTCATTTTGCCACACTTTTTTGGCTATATAGTTTGCTTGTTTCGCACTAAGTTTAATCTCTGTACTCCAGAGCATTGTACCTAGCAAAAATACTATAAAAATAAATCTCATACTATGCTCCATTAAATCATTTTATATTATACTACACAAATATATATATTATTACCGCACCAACATATAATCTGAAAAGTCCACCAACATATAATCTGAAATTCAGATTATATGTTGGTGCGGTAATAGCTCCCAAAAAGGATAAAAAACATGTTAGCACAAAAATGGGTATTTATTGCATTATTATCTACAGTGTTACCAGCACAAAACAATGAAACCAATAGCCATAGGAGTAAAGAATACAACACAACTATGACTTCTCATATAGTGAAGAGTGATAATAATACCTCTACTAAAATATCCGAGAATAATATTACACATGATGAACAAAATATCACTAAAACAGTAACGACTCAATTACCCAAAATAAGTGAGATGAAACATTTTAATGGTGCTTGGCATTTACGTGTAATGGATGGTATGGATGTACGTAAAGCACGTGCTATTCTTGATTTTAATTTTAATGAGAACAAAACAAAACTCTCTGGTTTTGATGGATGTAATCGAATAAGAGGAGACCTTATTATATATTCTGAGAACAATATCACTATGCCACTTCTCAAAGCTACTCGCATGGCATGTAGACAACATATACATAGATGGGTAAGTAAGCGTCTACATGCACTCTTAAAAGAGGGTTATTCCATAAAAGAAGAAACAAAATATGGTATAGAGGGCATTACACTAAAAAGTGAAAAGCATGAGCTTTTTTTTAAGAAGATGGGGAAAGAGTAGGTCGGGTTCCCCTGATCCCGACATTACTGTGCATAAAATAATATCTACGATTGTTTAAATATTTGTCGGGATGAGGCAACCCTACCTACATACATGTAAAATCAGACAAAAGATGGTGCATCATTGGCAAAAAGTATGAGGTCACCCGCGGTAGTTTGCTCCACAAGCATCTCTTCCATCTGGGCTTTGCTGTTGAGTTTGACCAACTTATCAGCATCTACATGTGCCTTAAAAATGGCATAGTTTAAATCACCAGTCACTACTACCACATCAAAGACCTCATTAGCACGTTTTGCTACTTGCACGTTCAAATCATCATCTACTTCTACAAGCCCTGGTGTGATGACTACTTTTCTGCCATCATAGGTAGTAGCCAAATCAAACGATGCCATCATACCATCTATGTTCCCGTTAAAAGAGTCATCCAGTATCACTTTCCCACCCGCATCAATGCGTTGAAGTCTATGTGCTACAGGCTCTAGCGTGCTAAGCTGTGTTTGTATCTGCGCATCACTCAACCCCAACTCTTTGGCTACAAGTACTGCAGCAGCTAAGTTCATCGCATTAAAAGCACCCAAGATACTCGCAGAATAACGTACACCTTGTAGTGTAAAACTTGTCGCATCAAGTGTCGCTTCTACATCTTCTATGACAAACTCTGGTGCAGCCACATTTGTACGTATATCTAACTGCTCTTTGCTACCAAATGTATGTACACTCGCTTCAGGCTTCACCATAGCACTCTCATGTACCCATGCTGTTTTGAGTCTATCTGTTTGGAGTATCTCCATTTTAGTATTACGGATATTCTCCATGGTTCTAAAATACTCTATATGTGCAGGACCAATCTTGCCTACTATCACATAGTGAGGGTTCACAAAGGTGCTTATCTCAGCGATGTCACCCTCACCTCTGGCACCCATCTCCACCACGTAGATTTCTGTGTCATCTGGCAAGTCGTTGTTTACATCTATCATTACACCACCCAAAGTGTTGACTGAACGTGGTGTAGCATACGTTTTATACTTGGCTTGGAGTAGGTGTTCTACGTAGTTTTTGATGCTTGTTTTTCCATAACTGGCTGTGATACCTACTACTTTTAATCCATCCATAGAGGCTATTTTTTTCTCTGCTTTAACTTTAAAGCCGTTAAAAAGCATCTTCTCTATAAACACAGAAACAAAGTATGCCAAGAAGATAGGTATCGCTACAGCAAAATGTTTAAATACCACAGCGATAAAAATAGCAAAAAGCAACATCGCAGCGAAGAAACGTTTCACGCGTCCTGTAAAGACCAGTGGCTTATCAAGTCCTTTGTACCACTGATACAATGCACCCAAGTAAGCAATCACCACGACAAAACTATAGTCACTCACACTATCTACCAACAGATAAAGTGCAAACGGCACCAAAAAGTAAACAAAGTGCCACCATGTTTTTGTATGATGAAGGAGTACACGGTTAAGTTTATACGAGTACCACTGTAGGTTGGTGATGAAGTAGTATCCCATCGCTAAGATAAAAAGTGCATAAGCTATAGAATTAAGTAGTTGTAACATTAGTTTTCCTTACATTGTGCGGTAATCGTTTGTGCTATAAAATCTTTATGTTGTAAAAAGAAGAAGTGGTCTCCATCAAGTGGATAAAACTGACTATTGTCAATCAGTCCTGCTATCTTCTCTCCTGTATAGAGTGGTGTTGCCGTATCCTCTTTGCCCCAAAAGCAAAGTGCTTTAGACTTAGATTTGGCAAAAGAGTCTTCAAAATCTTCATCGACCACATTTTTAAAGGTCTCATACATCTCATGGCTCATATTTTTGACATCTTTACTCTTGAACATGTCACGTATAAAGGTCATGCCAAGTGGCTTTAAAAACTTCACAGTGGCTATTTTGAGCTTGATAGACCACGGTTTTTCTGTCACCACACCCGCAGAAGAGAGAAGCACCAAACACGGTGTCTTTAAAAGCGTAGAGACTTTACCTCCAAAAGAGTGTCCCATCGCCAACATTGGTTTGATATCCAGTGTATCTAAAAAGTGTTGGACGATATGCCCATAATCCTCTGTAGTCAATACCATAGGGTTAGTAGATTTACCAAAACCGGGCATATCCAGATAGATATGCTTATACTCGGGGAGTGTGTTGCCAAAGGCCTGTTTCATAATTTCTTTATTGCTTCCCCAGCCATGCAGTACGAGGAGTACTTTGTTTTCTCCAGGATTGACTATTTCATAGGAGAGTTGAAAATTTTGTTCTTTATACGTTATCTCTTTGGATGCCATGTTTCACCATTATTTTGAATTGGAATATTTTACTATTCATTCGCTTCATGTATGGTGTAATGTCCATTTTTTACTTTAATCTGAGGTGGTAACTTTTCTGTTTCAAAATAATCATAGCCCTCTTTAAGTTCACTCCAAAAGTCATACCATTCATTACTGCTATATTTTGCCATATTTTGAGCTGTCATATAAAAAGGGAAAGCATGCACTTGCACATATTTTTGACCTTTATTAAGGGCTTGTTCTACAAGTTTATATATCTCTTCTATTTTTGCATTTGTCATAGCATAGCACCCCACAGAAGAACATTCACCATGCACCATAAGGTAGGAACCTGTTCTATTATGTGCTTTGTCATAGGCATTGGGGTACCCCAAATTAAACGCGAGATGGTATTTACTGTGTGGATTTAAAAGATTTTTTGTGACCTTATAAAAACCTTCTGGAGACTGCTTGTCTCCTGTTTTTATTTTAGGACCTAAATTA
>JALSPX010000038.1 GCA_026985755.1 Sulfurovum sp.
GCTTTTCTGCGATATACACAGGGATAGTCAGCATAGCTATGACCAAGATGAGTCCTACAACCTTAATAGCGATAACCACAGTGAGTGCAGAGAGTACGAGTATAAGAGTATAGAAAAATCGTACATTTACACCACGAAGTCCTGCATACTCAGAGTCATATGAGACTGCTAAGATGTCACGATATTTTAAAGTCACCACAGCCAAAATAACGACCAACAATCCAGCCATAAAATACAAGTCTTCTGTACTTACAGCCAAGATAGAGCCAAAGAGATAGCTCATGAGGTCTACATTGTACCCAGGGGTGAGGTCAACAAATATCACCCCAATAGCCATACCTACTGCCCAAATAAGCCCTATAAAAGTATCCATACGGTGACGTTTTTTGAGCGTAAGTGTAGCGATGAGCAGGGCAGCTCCCACAGCAAAAAGTGAAGCCCCTAGAAAAATAGGCAAACCAAAAAAGATAGCAAGCCCGATGCCCCCATAAGAAGTGTGGGCAATGCCCCCTGCTAAAAAGACCATACGGTTCACCACGATAAGCGAGCCTATAATACCTGCCGCAAAGCTTACGAGTATACCTGCGAGTAGCGCATGTTGCATAAAGTCAAACTGTAAGGCTTCTATCATGGTTTGAGCCTCCATTGTGGTGCTTCTTTGCAGGTATGACAATTTTCAGCTCCAAGCATTTGTAAAAGTTCTATCTCACAGAAGTGCCCGTCGTTCCCATGGGTATGGAAGGTAGACTGCTTGTCTGAGATGTCGTGGTAGGAGAGTGTTTTATTGACATGGGCGGCTTTGTTGGCATACTCTAGTATCACAGAGATATCATGGCTCACGACGATGATAGTCATATGGGCATTGAGTGTTTTGAGTAGTTCATAAATGTCTCTCTGTCCTGTGATGTCTATGCTGGAGGTGGGTTCGTCTAGTATGAGTATCTGAGGGTGTGCACAAAGTGCACGGGCTATCATCACACGTTGGCGTTGTCCGCCTGAGAGTGAACCTATTTTGGTTTGTGCGAAGTTTTCCATACCTACTTGTTTTAGGGCACCCATGGCACAAAGCACTTCATCTTTACCATAGCCAAAGAGTGGACGTTTCCCATCGACATGTCCCATCATGACAACTTCTATCACTTTGATAGGAAAATCAGTATTGACATTGGTATTTTGAGGCACGTAGCCAATTTTAGTCAGGCTCTCTTTTGGAGATTTACCCAAAACAGTGATAGAGCCTTTTTTTACAGGATTGATGCCAAGGATAAGTTTGAGTAGGGTAGATTTACCTCCACCATTGGGTCCTATGATGGCTAAAAAGTCTTTCTCTTCTACCGTGAGGTTAATGTTTTCAAGTACAAGCTCCCTCTCGTAAGCGAAGCTAAGATTTTTGATCTCTATGACAGGCATCTACTGTTGTCCTGCTATGGCTTTGGCTATGTTTATCAAATTTTCAGACCAATTAGGTGCAAGAGGGCTTACTTTTATCACTGGAATATGAAGCTCTTTTGCGAGTATCTGTGCAGAGGCATCGCTAAATTCTGGCTGGGTAAAGATGGCAGTAACCTTCTCTTCTTTTGCCTCTTTGAGTAGGGTAACCAGTTCTCTAGGTTTAGGACTTTTCCCCTCTACCTCTACAGCAATCTGCTTCAGACCATAGGCCTTAGCAAAATAACCCCATGAAGGATGAAAGACCATGAAAGTACGAGACCCTTTGAGTGTGGAGAGTATCGCTTTTATTTTTGCATCGGTTTGTTCTATCTCTGCCAAAAAAGCATCAAGATTGTGGTGATAGTAGTCTTCATTGTTTTTGTCTACTCTGACGAGGGCTTTACAGATATTTTGTGCGATGATTTTTACATTCGCAGGAGAAGTCCATATATGCGGGTCTTCACCCTCGTGTTTATGTGCATCATGTGCGCTATGTGACTCATGCTCATGATGTTCTTTCCCCATGGTCATCTTCTCTACACCCTCAGCGATATCTACTACCAACATCTTGCTATTCAAACTCTGAAACTTAGGTAGCCATACCTGTTCAAACTCCACATCTATCACCAAATAGAGGTCTGCTCTGGCCACTGAGAGCATCTGTGAAGGTTTAGGCTCATAGGTGTGTGGAGAGTCGCCAGCTTGTACCATCAGTGTGATGTTTACTTTGTCTCCACCTATGGCTTTGAGGAAGGTCTGTTCAGGTACAATGCTGACTACGGCATTGATATTAGAAAATATATATGTTGTTACTAATGTAAATAATAAGGTGATTTTTTTCATAAAAAGATTATAGCGAAAATCCGTGCAAGTTGTACTTTGAAAATCTTTTTGACAAGAAAACAAACGATTGTAGATAGGAAACAAAATATAAAACAAAGGAGGGTGGGTTTATAACCCACCACATTTTAAGGTTTTGCAGGTACAAATGTTGTAATGCTTCCCATTACTATAGGCGTCCATATAGGTTTATCGTCTGCGTTGTTCATATTTGTGCCTATGCTAAACTCTAGTGCATTACTAAAGCCATCATGGTCACTGTCTGCCAAACCATCTGAGGCATTGAGAGGATTAAATCCTATATGTATCTCATCACTATCAGAGATATCATCGTTGTCATCATCTGTGTCGGCATTGTTCCCCATACCATCATGGTCTGTATCTATACTCTCATGAGGGTCTAAAGGAAATGCATCATTCACATCAAGTACACCATCGTTATCATCATCTGTGTCCGTACTATCAGGGGTACCATCTCCATCGCTATCTGTATCTTGTGCAATATTAACAATAGCTAAACCATTATTATTAGTTGCAACATAAGCATAATTGCCTGAGACAGCGATATCATTTGGATATCCCTCTATATTTATACTTTTTGAAAGTGTCGGTGCAGTAGGTGTAGAGATATCAATAATTTTTAAACCTTCCCTACTTGCAGCATAAGCATAATTGCCTAAGACAGTGACAGAATTGAGCTCGATGGTATCCATACTCCCTATCAGTGTCGGTGCAGTAGGTGTAGAGATGTCAATAATTTTTAAACCTTCCCTACTTGCAGCATAAGCATAATTACCTAAGACAGTGACAGAATTGAGCTCGATGGTATCCATACTTCCTACCAGTGTCGGTACAGACGGTTTAGAGATATCATAAATTTCTAAACCATCGCTAGATGCCCCATAGAGATAATTATTTGCGACATTAAAACTATTTATAGTTTGATTATTTATATCAATAGAATTTACCTTTTTAGGTGCGGTGGGTGTAGAGATATCATGAACATAAAAACTGTTCCAACTACCTGATATATACGCATAATTACCCGAGGTTGTGACAGTAAGGGCACCTGATTCAAATACACTTGCAATCCCTATCCGTGTAGGTGCAGAGGGTGTAGAAATGTCAATAATTATTAAATCATCACCAGTTGCCAAATATGCATAGTTACTTGAAATTGTGATATCCTGAATATATATATTTTCATATTCATTCTCTTCTATATCCAAATTTCCTACTAGTGTCGGTGCTGTAGGTGTAGAGATGTCAATGATATATAAATTTTTTTCAGTAGCTATATAGGTATAATTTCCTGAGACAGCGACAGCATTGATATGGGCAATAGTATCTATACTCCCTACCAGTGTCGGTGCAGAGGGTCTAAAGATATTGATAATTTTTAAACCACTATCTCCAGATGTCACATAGGCATAATTACCTGAGAGAGTGATATTACTGCCATAGCCAATGGTATCTATGCTTCCTACCAGTGTTGGGGCAGAGGGTGTAGAGATATCAATAATTTTTAAACCCTCAAATAGGCCTGTCATATAGGCATAATTACCTGAGACAGAAATGTCAAAGCTGGAACCCATGTCATCCATACTCCCTACCAATGTCGGTGCAGTGGGTGTAGAGATGTCAATGATTTTTAAACCTTCCATACTTGCAGCATAAGCATAATTTCCTGAGACAGTGACAGAATTGAGCTCGATGGTATCCATACTCCCTATCAATGTCGGTGCAGTAGGTGTAGAGATATCAATGATTTTAAAACTGTTATTAGTTGCAGCATAAGCATAATTACCTAAGACAGTGATTGAATGGGAGTCTCCGATTGAATCCATACTTCCTACCAGTGTTGGTGCAGAGGGTGTAGAGATGTCAATGATTTTTAAACCATTTGTAGTGGCTACATAGGCATAGTTACCTACTGTTTTTACATCGTTGTATCTTCCTCCAAAATAGGTTGTTTCTCCAAAAGCATAAAGCTGACTTCCAAAGCCCATCATGAGGCTCAATAAAAGCAATAGTTTTTTCATTTTGTAATCCTTTCTATGAGTAAATTGTTGAATATCTTTCGATAAAAAGTCTTGTTATCATTTATCCTAATATATTAATTGCAATAGATAACAATTGTGTTGTATCATGATATTATAAATTTTTTAGACATATATCTATTTATAATATTCGACTCCAATATTTTAGCAAAAAATAAACCCTTTGTCATTCAACTATCTTAATATTCACGGTAATTCAAGTTTAAATTAAAATTATTATCAATAGCGTTTTAGGTAGTGAAAAGTTTACTTTCACCCCAAATTTTAGTGGGAGTAAACTCTCCACTTCCTACACTCTGAATAGAATCATAAACTTGAAGTACCGTGTCTTAATATTGAGAAAGGAGCATAAAAAATTTATCTGAAGGTCAATAAAATAGGAGTGAAATGTTTATTTGTATAAAAGCTCGTTTTGTATCTCTCTAAACAAAGGACGTGACTTGGAGATGTGGCTTAGAGATTTCTCTTTTAGTGAAACAAGCTTTTGATTAAGTCCTTCATTGCTCTTATCCTCACGAGATAAAATCAATAACTCCTCCACCAAATACCCAAAAGCCCGTACTTCCAAACGCTCTAAAGCATTACGTGTCTCTACC
>JALSPX010000039.1 GCA_026985755.1 Sulfurovum sp.
CAGCCATTGACTATCTCTCTGTCATGCTCTAGCACATAGTCATAGACCCCTTGCAGTTTCTCTAAATCATCCAGATTTGTACAGATAGGTTCATCCGTGACATTGGCAGAAGTAGCAACCAAAGGACGTTTAAGTTTATCAAGTAGTAGTAAATGTAAAGGTGTATAAGGCAAAAATAACCCAATACGTGAAATATGTGGTGCTACAAGAGATGCAAGGGGTCTGGTGATTTGTGATTTGTTGCAACGCAATGAATCATGAATCACCTGACCCCCTTTTTTTACCAAAACAATCGGACGCTCTTTAGAAGTAAGCAACTGCTCCTCTAACCCATTCATATCTGCAAACTCCCTAGCCATCTCCATATCTCTCACCATCACCGCAAAAGGTTTAGTAGGTCGATGCTTACGCTCTCTAAGTTTTGTAATAGCCCCATCATTCGTCGCATCACACATCAAATGATAGCCACCCACGCCCTTGACTGCTACAATATACCCATCCAACAAAAGTTGCGAAGCAACATTCAGTAATTCTTCATTCTTCACTCTTAATTCTTCATTTTTAGCCCAAAGGGATAAAGTGGGACCACAATCGTAACAACCAATAGGCTGAGCATGATAACGTCTATCAAGAGGATTATTGTATTCCTCTTCACATGCCTTACACATCTGGAAAAACTTCATAGATGTATTTTTTCTATCATAAGGCAAATCATAGATAATAGAATATCGTACCCCACAGTTCGTACAGGTAATAAACGGATAGCCGTAACGGCGATTATTGGGGTCAAGCAGTTCTGCTTCACATGCACTACACATGCTCACATCCGCAGGAATGTTGACTCTCACACTTCCCTCTTCTTGGGTTTGTATGATTTGAAAGTCATCAAAAGGTTGATAGTCTATCTCTTCATAGTAAACGTTATCTATCGATGCTAAAGGAGGATATTCATACTCTATGGCTGTGAGAAATTGTTTGAGAGTTAGACTGTCTGCATTAAGGTGTATCACCACACCTTTCGCGTTGTTACTTACTGTACCTGTGACGAGATAACGTTGTGCCAAGGCATAAATAAAAGGGCGAAAACCTACACCTTGGACTGTACCTGTCACGTCTATCTTATAGGTAAAGTGCTCCATGTACCGCATTCTCCTTGCCTATAGGAAAGTTTTTACTCATGAGAGGGTTTTTCTGTCCTAGTGTTCTTTGTATTCTAGCATAGAGTGACTGATTGGCGAAGGTCTCACCTGTAAGTACAACTATATTAGAACCTACTTTGTCACAAAGTTGTGGCACTATCTCACCGATGTAGTCTCCAAACGATTCATAGATACTGTAACACATAAAATTATTTTCCACATCACCTAGCTGATAGGACATAATCGAAGTCAAAAAGGCATAATTATCAAAACGGTTGTCTTTGACTCTGGTGTCTATCTGTAAACCACCTTTACCTAAAAAGCTGAGTGCTTCTGCCGATATACCCTCAAAGCTTTCATCTGCAAGCCCCAAGGTAATAGCCGTCACCTCAAAGATATCCATATCACCCTCTAGAGTATCAAGACGTTCCCATACTTCAGGATAGGCTTTTTTGTAATTCTCTACCAGTCTATCTGAACCTTCTCTAAGTGTGCGTATCTTTTCCCAAAGGTTGTCTGACTCAAAAGGGATGGCTGGTACTGCATTAATAACCGTTTTGCCATTATAATAGAGAAAATTGAGTGTGCCATCAAAGTGTACGCCTACTGCTTTTTGTCCTACTTTATAATGTTCTGACAGTACAGACATCATAGAGGCTTTGTATTGTTCAAACCTATGTTCATTAGAGTGTCCACTCTCAAAGTCTTCATCTTCTAAAACATAAATTTCAGAGGTATCAACTGTATCAAAAACCTCTAAAGCATCGATGATGCTTTTTTCTTCTACTTTTACGCAGGCTAAGTCGTGGGCTACGGTGACTCTGTTTTTGTTGCTTTGTACTTGTGCAGGAAAGAGTATGCGTTCTCCTGAGACAAACAGTTTGGTATCTTGATTGATGAAAAGTTTCATATCTTTTTGGCTGTTGATAGGCATATCAAAATCTACTAAAAAATCTGCCTCTACACTACTGTCACACTCCACATAAGCGATGTATTCCAGCCCCGCATTGATGACTTCTCTAGCGAGAAGCATCGTCATCCCATCATCTGGGTACTTCACTTGTACCGATGAGCCATACAGTGCTTTGAGTGCATCACTCTTGGTTGCTACCCGTAGTAGTGGACGTTCTATGCTCAGTAGTGCATTAAACTCTTGTTCTACCATCATCAGATGTTCGTTAAACCCTCCTGCACTTGCCATGAGCAGTGTGGAGAGTACGGTATCGTCTTCTTCTGTGCTAGGTTTAAAAAACTTTCTATACCCATGCATGGTTTTCATAAGCACACTCTGACCTGCTGCTATGGCTCTGCCACTTACTTCAAAAAGCTTACGGTAATCACCTTTATTGAGTGCCATATGTTCTGTCTCTTTATCTAGCATACGTAAGCCGATACCACACTCTATACAAGAGATAAGTGGGTAATCCATACGCAAGGCATGGTTTTTTCTTTCGTCTTCACACGCTGCACAAGGTACCAAAAACTTCATCGTTGTATTGGCTCGTATATACGGATACTTCGTAAGAAACGGATGCTGAGACCCACAATGGTTACATGAGGTAAATGGATAGTAGTATCGGCGAGAAATTACATCAAACATCTCCTTTTGACAGCTGGGGCAAGGTGCTATGTTTAGTGGTAGGTTCACTTTTTCCACAGGCATCAATGCAGGTTTTTCCTCTGCAAAATAGTGCTTACCTTTACCTAAAAACAAAGAGGCGGGAATCACTTCTTCCATCCCAAGAAGAAAGCTTTCTAACTTTTCATCTTCTTTTTTAAATGTCATGATAATTTTATCGGCCGTTTGAAGTATATCTACTTTCATAGCTTGTTGTGTGGCATATGCACGAAGAAGATTGGCTATATAGTTTTTGTTTGAGCTAAATGCAATCTCAAAGATAAAATACATGTGTGTTCCTTAGTTGTCTAAAACGAGGGTATTGCTTCCATATCTGTATAATCAGACACTTTAGGATTTGCATAGGCTTCTATAATGCTTTCAAAGCTTCGCTCTTTACTCTTTTTTCTTTGCAACACGACACCAGAGTTTTTTAACTCATCTAGCGTAGTTTCTACAAGTTTTGGCATATGTGCCAAGGCTTGAGGGGTCATAGCATTTTTCACTTCTATAATGTCATGAGGCACCATAGTGATGAGCTGTACTTCTCCCATCTCTTCATGGAAAGAGCATATCTCTATCATCATGGTAATTTCTACTTCATTGGCAGTTTTACGTGTGGCACTGTCGTTAGACATTACTTGTTCAGCATTTTCTGAAGAGATAGTACCCACACTTCCCTCTTTAGAGCCTGTACCTACTACGATTATTTTGTCATACTCTTGATAGTATGTCATCAAAGAAAATCCTAAAGTACCGCCTTCAAGTACCATGAGATTGTCTGGAATCTCATAATTCTCTTCGATATACTTTACTAAGTACGCACCCATGCCCTCATCGTGAAACATGATGTTTCCTATACCGATGAGTGCTATTTTTTTATCTGCCAATGTTTAACCTTTAAGTAAAGAGACTTAAGCCTCTTTATCTTCTTTTACAAATTTACTGCCACCCACAACAATGGCAATGTCACCCTCTTTCCAGAAGATGGTTCTCCATACTTGGTAGTAAATGTGAAACACAACCCAAGTAATAATAAGCCACATCGTAATATGATGTGAAATACGTACATCCATAATCGTTGCAGTCGGTCCACCACCTACTAGCATACCAGATACAGGAATAGTCCAATCTGTTACAAGGTGAAGCATACTAGGCCACCATGTTCCAATACTACTTTGTCCAGATTCAAGACCATGGACATACATTTGTAGCCCAGTAAAAAGCATCCATGCCAAAAGCAGATGAAATATAGTAAAATAGACTGTATTAAAACTATCACTATGTGTTGAATCAAAGTTTTTTGTTCGGTTCAGTGTAATAAGATTCATAAACACCGCACCAAACTCTTTGATGTTCTTTCCTGTTGGCAATACTTTTTTATACGATTTTTCAAAACGTGAAAAAAAGTAAAGATAAGCAACCAAGATAGAGGTAACATCAAAAATAATCGCTACAATAAAGTGTCCCCATCTGTTCCATGCCATCACATATTTATCTACGGCTGGCTCTGCAATAAATGTCTGATAATACGGTGCTGCAATATACAGACCTGTAGCTATGGCTACTACCATAGAGACCACATTGACCCAGTGGATGATTCGCATCGCTGGGGTCATACGTCTGACTTGTTTATATCCTGGTTTAGACATGACAGCCTCCTTAGAATGCACAGGTAGGGTCAACTTTATAACTTGCTAACTCCTTACCATTTGTGTCTACCACGTGAACCGCACAGGCAATACATGGGTCAAAACTATGCACCGTTCTGATGATTTCTAATGGCTCTTCAGGATTGGCAACAACCGTACCGATAAGTGCTGCTTCATAAGCCCCTACTTCACCATTTGGTCCTCTAGGACCTGCATTCCATGTAGAGGGAACGATAGCTTGGAAGTTTGCTACTTTACCATCTTTGATTCTCATCCAGTGTCCAAGCGCTCCTCTAGGTGCTTCCGCCATACCTCGACCCTTACAATCAGCAGAGACAGAATCAAAATCGAATTCAGTCCATGTATTTAGGTCACCAGAAGCTGCATTTTTAGCAAGTTCATCAACCCATTCGATCATCGCATCACCAATCATCTCTGTTTCAATGGCACGTGCTGCTGTTCTCCCTACTGTTGAAAAAAGCAC
>JALSPX010000040.1 GCA_026985755.1 Sulfurovum sp.
GACTGGCTGACTATATGAATGAGGCAGACTTTGCTGTGGCGCGAGCAGGTGCTTCAACACTATGGGAACTGAGTGCTACAGCTGTACCTACACTTTACATACCGTACCCTTATGCAGCGTCTGACCATCAGTATTATAATGCACAGTTTTTGGTAGAAAAAAATTTAGCATGGCTAATGAGAGAGGATGAAATTGACAGCGAAAAAGTATTGACACTGTTTGACAAGAACTTGAAAAAAGTGAGTGAAGGGCTTATGCAAATTGTTGAAAAAGAGGGAAGTCGAAAAATTGCCACTATACTCAAGGAGTGTTAGCTCACAAAAATCACACAATTCTTTCCTATGATAAGAGATATAAACATATAAAGGATTGTATGATGAAAAAATTAATATTATTTGTAAATTTAATCTTTATGAGTATACTCTTGAGCGGATGTGGTTCTTCTTCTGATAATCAATATGATTACGAAAATGATAAACGCACAACACTTTTTTTAGTGGATGATAAAGGATTTACGTATGGTGGAATCCCCTATAAGTGTGATTCCATGACACATTGGAGTAAAACAAAATCCAATGGAGAATTTACATTTGTTCAACCAGATACATGTATATTTAATTTTAATGGACTTCGAGGTGTCTATGGTGATGGCTATGATGATGTTGTTCGCATTGTAGATTATAGCTATTCGGGCAAAGGTAATATCCCTTATACTTGTCAAGATTTTGGTGCTTCTTCAACCTACAGTGATGGTAGTTTCTCTTATAATGAAAATGATGAGTGTACCTTTTACCTCTAAATAACCACATTTACGATAAAATATCTTTAACTAATTCAAGGGGTCAAATGCCCCTTTATTGCAGGATATTTTCCCATGAATATTAGAAAATCATTTCTAGACTTTTTTCAAAGCAAAGGGCATCAGCTCATACCTTCTTCTGCACTTGTGCCAGATGATCCAACACTTATGTTTACCAATGCAGGTATGGTACAGTTTAAAAACATTTTTACGGGCGTTGCACCTATCCCTGAAATACCTCGTGCCACATCAAGTCAGACCTGTCTTAGAGCAGGGGGAAAACACAATGACCTTGACAATGTAGGCTACACCGCACGCCATCATACACTTTTTGAGATGCTCGGTAACTTCTCTTTTGCTGACTATTTTAAAGAAGAGGCTATTGCCTATGCGTGGGAGTTTATTACAGGAAAAGAGTATTTAAATTTACCTGTAGAAAAACTATGGGTGACTGTGCATGACTCAGATGACGAAGCAGAAGAGATGTGGGCAAAACATATTGATAGAGATCGCATCGTACGTTTTGGTGATGCAGATAACTTCTGGCAGATGGGTGATACAGGGCCATGTGGTCCCTGTTCTGAAATATTTTATGACCAAGGCAAAGAGCATTTTAACTCTCCTGAGGACAAAATGGGTGGAGAGGGTGATCGCTTTTTAGAAATCTGGAACCTTGTGTTTATGCAATATTTCCGTGATGAGACAGGCACGCTCAATCCACTACCAAAACCTAGCATCGATACAGGTATGGGACTTGAAAGAGTTGTCGCCATCAAAGAGGGTAAACTCAACAACTATCACTCCTCACTCTTTATGCCATTTTTGGACAAGATAGGGGAACTTGTAGGTAAGCCGTATGACTTTGATGCAGCAAATTCTGCATCTTATAGAGTCATCGCAGACCACTTGCGTTCATGTTCTTTCTTGCTCGCACAGGGCGTAAACTTTGACAAAGAAGGACGCGGGTATGTACTAAGACGTATTATGCGTCGTGCGATTCGTCATGGATATTTGTTGGGACTGCGTGAGCCGTTTATGTATAAACTGGTCGATATCTTGGTAGAGACGATGGGTGAACAGTATGACTATCTAGGTGCCAAAGCAGAAGCGATTAAAACGTCTATGAAAATGGAAGAAGAGCGTTTTTTTATGACTATTGAAGCAGGGATAAAACTCTTTAATGAAGAGCTCAAAAATACTAAAGATGTCTTTAATGGTGAAGTAGCGTTTAAACTATACGATACCTATGGTTTCCCGCTTGACCTTACAGAAGATATGCTTCGTGAAAAAAATATCAAACTCGATATGGATGCCTTTCATGTCAAGATGGATGCCCAAAAAGCACAGTCTAAAGCAGGATGGAAAGGTACGGGTGATGCTGCCACTACAGGTGACTTTAAAGCACTTAAAGAGAAGTTTGGTGTCAATACCTTTGTAGGCTATGAGAGTACCACAGCCACAGCGAAAGTGTTGGCACTATTGGATGAAAACTTTAAAGAGACAGAGAGTCTTGATGGCAAAGGCTGGGTACTGCTTGATAAAACACCATTTTATGCAGAGTCTGGTGGACAAGTGGGTGACCGTGGGGAATTAGGAATTAGGAATGAGGAATTAGGAATTAAGGTATTGGATACGAAGAAATTTCTTGATATGAATTTGTCTGAAGTGGATGGAAAACTTTCTGTGGGTGATGAAGTGGAGGCAGTGGTAGATACTAGCCGTGCAGAGATAGAGAAGCATCACTCTGCAACACACCTATTGCATGCAGGATTGAGAGCTATTTTGGGTGAGCATATCAGTCAGGCAGGGTCACTCAATAATGACAAACGTTTACGTTTTGACTTCTCTCATCCACAGGCGATGACGAGTGAAGAGCTAGCGAAAGTAGAAGCATGGGTCAATGACAAAATCTCTCGTGCCATTCCTGCAAAAACAGAGATTATGAGTATAGAAGAAGCCAAAAACTCAGGTGCGATGGCACTCTTTGGTGAGAAGTATGGTGATGAGGTAAGAGTGGTAAGCATGGGTGATGCTTCTACTGAGCTTTGTGGTGGTACGCACGTAAGTAATGTGGCACAGATTGGTCTGTTTATGATTACCAAAGAGTCTGGTGTATCAGCAGGTGTACGTCGTATAGAGGCTATTTGTGGTAATGCTGCTGTAGAGGCGGTAAAAGCTTTACGTGATGAAATGCATGCAGTCAAAACTGAACTGAAAAATGTCAATCCTCTAGCAGGTATCACTAAACTCAAAGAGCAGGTAAAAACACTCAAGTCTGAAGTCCAAGCTGCACAATCTGCAAGCAAAAAAGAGTTAAATGCAGTAGAGATAAATGGTGTGAATGTCATTGTTGAAGAAGTGGAAAGCGGTGATATCAAGTCGATGATAGATGAGCTTAAAAACACATATGACAATATTGCCGTGATGCTCTTTATGAAAAAGGGTGACAAAGTGATGCTTGCAGCTGGATCTAAAAATACACCTGTCAAAGCAGGAGATTGGATTAAGTCTATTGCACCTATCGTAGGTGGAGGTGGGGGAGGTCGTCCTGACTTCGCCCAAGCAGGTGGAAAAGATGCAAGCAAAATCACTACAGCACTTGAAGAATCTAAAGTATATGTGAGCGATATGTTGGAAGGCGGTAATTAAGATGACAACTTTTTTTAGTGAATATGGACACATCCTTGTTTTTTTACACGTGCTTTCTGCATTTATATGGGTAGGCGGTATGATTGCTATGCGTGTGGCGGTACATCCTGTCATTGCACGTGGGGGCATTACTGATGCGCAAATGCTCTTAAGCGATAAAATAGCAGATATTTTAGAGCCTAAACAAAGACTTGGGATTACCATGCAAACGGTTGGAAGATTGTTTAATTTGGTGATGCCTTTTATTGTTATCCTTTTTGCTACAGGGCTTATGATGGCTATTTCCTTGGGTGGACATCATGGTGGACTTAAAGACCTGTTTATCTCTAAAGAAATCATTTGGACAATCATGACAGTCAATTATAGCTTTATGTATTACAAACGTGCGACAGCATGGAAGATGTTTAACCAAGGTAAAGTCAAAGAAGCCAAAGCCAGAATGAAGTGGATGGCAAATGTGCTTTTACCTGTCAATATCGCACTTGGACTTGTAGCACTTTGGATGGGTGTGAGTCTTAGAGGACTATAGCAGTGAGTAAGGAGCATGGAGCAGGTAGGAAGGAACAGGTAAGAAGGAGTAGAGAGCAGGTAGTAGGGAGAAACAGAAGTACCAATGATATAAAAATATGCTTATGCTCTCAGTCGGAGTCTCGTGGGTTATTGCTTCGTAAGTTTGGTGTAGACTTTATACAAAAGTCAGCAGACTATGATGAAGAACAAATTACTACCTCTATAGCCAAAGATTTTGTCTATACAGCCAGCAAAGGTAAACTAGACGCTGCTATACATGAGTTTGGACTTGATGTGCCTTTGCTTTGTGCAGATACGGTAATTGCAGCATCTGATGGTAGCATTTTACGTAAAGCCAAAGATGTAGAAGATGCTAGACGTATTTTAAATATTCAAAGTGGCTCAACTATTTCTATTATCTCTTCACTACACTACAAGTCAAAAAACTTGGCTTTTTCAGACATCTCTGCGACACATTATCATTTTTCTGCATTTGAAGAAAAAGACTTGGAAGCATACCTAGAGAGTGGATTGTGGGAAGGTAAAGCAGGGGGATGTATGGTAGAAGGTTTTTGTAAAAAGTACATTCAGTCTGTAGATGGGTATGAGAGTACGGCGATGGGCTTGCAGGTTGAGGTATTGTTGCCTTGGATTTAAAAATGCGTAGGGGTGCCCTTTATGGGTACCCACAAAAAATTATTAATCAGGGTACCCACAAGGGGATACCCCTACGGGAATATTATGTATAGTAACGAACTCAAAGCCCTAAAAAAAGCAGGACGCTTCAGAGAGCGTAAACTTTTTGAGGATGATTTGGATGATATGGCATCCAATGACTATCTAGGACTTTCTAACAATAAAAAACAGTTTAACAAAGCCGTAAAACTCGTAAAAAAGTATGAGACGCTTACCTCTAAAGCTTCTATGCTGGTCAATGGCTATCATCCTATTCATAAACAGTTTGAAGAGACGATGGCAAAGCAAAACGGTTTTGAAGAGGGACTCATAGTAGGGTCTGGTTATTTGGCAAATATGGCGCTTATTGAAGCGTTGGTACGTAAGGGTGATATGCTTTTTATGGATGAGGAGTATCATGCCTCAGGAGTGATGGCAGCAGAACTATTAGGCGACAGAGTAGTAAAGTTTAGACACAATGATGTAGAAGATTTACGTCAAAAGTTAGCACAGTATCCTGCAAAAAGACAGATTATCGTGGTAGAGGGTGTTTACTCTATGGGTGGAGACTTGTGTAGTGAAGGCATATTTGGTTTAGCTGATGAAGTAAAAGCAATAATGATAGTCGATGAAGCACACTCTGCAGGGGTGTTGGGAGAAAAACTTTTAGGCATTTTTGAACATTATGGTATTAAGATAAATGAGAGACACATTAAGATGGGAACACTGGGTAAAGCTTATGGTTCCTATGGAGCGTATATCCTGAGTTCTTCAAATATTGTCTCTTTTTTAGTGAACCGTGGGAAACCTATTATCTATTCTACTGCACCCTCTGTGTTTGACACAGCGTTGGCACTGGTCAATATGAAACATATACAAAAATATGTAAAAAAGTATAGAAAAAAAATAAATAAACGACAGGCATTGGCTTCGTTAATGCTAGAAAAAGAGTGTAAAAGTCTCATTGTTCCTATTGCTATGGGCGATAATAGTAGTACACTAGAGATGCAAAATGAGTTATTGGAATATGGTTACTTGGTGGGTGCCATACGTCAGCCAACTGTCAAGACACCTATGATGCGTTTGATACTCAATGTGGGTGTTAGTATGAAAAAAATGATTCATACCATCGCACTCATTAGAGAGAATTCGGTACAATAGGTGAAAATGATGACAAAGGTTTTGAGTGTTTAATGCGTTTATAAAAAGTTCTATTATCTTAGTGATTGTAAGTGCTGTAGCTTTGGGAATATTATTTATTTATGCCTATGAGCAGATTGCATTAGATGCAGATAAGCTGATTCATTATAAACCTGAAACTTCTTCTGTTATATTGGATAGAAATGGTGAGAAACTAGCCTATATTTTCAAAAAACAACATCGTTTATACGCACGCTACGATGATATACCAGGATTTTTAATAGAAGGTCTTGTGGCTATGGAAGATACACGATTTTTCGAGCACAATGGGGTAAATCCTGATGCTATTTTGAGGGCTATTGTTAAAGATATAAAAGCGGGTTCTTTTATTGAAGGTGGAAGTACAATTACCCAACAGCTCATTAAAAACAAAGTACTCTCTAGTGAAAAAAAATTAATGCGTAAAATTAAAGAGGCAATTTTAGCACTAAAAATAGAGCATGAGCTAAGCAAGGAAGAGATTTTAGAACGCTATTTAAATGAAATCTCTTATGGCAATAACTATTTTGGGGTAAAGACAGCAGCACAAGGGTATTTTCATAAAGAGTTAGGAGCATTGACACTTAAAGAGTCTGCTATGTTGGTAGGTATTCCTAATGCCCCTAGTTTTTATAACCCTATACGACACTATAAACGTGCACTTAATCGTGCGAATAATGTGCTCTATCGTATGAAAAGCATTGGTTGGATTACACAGGCTGACTATCTAAAAGCCGTAAAGGAATCACCTAAGGTCTATAAGACATCATTGACTCAAAATGTCACACCCTATATTATTGATGAAGTTGTGCGTCGTTTTAAAGGAAAATTAGGTGATATTAGGACAGGTGGCTATCAAATTTATACAACAATAGATATGAAACAACAAGCTATAGCTAGAGAAGCTGTAAGTTATGTATATGACAAAGCATTAAAAAAATACAACGAAAATCCTAAAAAGACTACGATTAATGCAGCATTTGTGGCTGTAGAGAGTAGTACAGGTGATATTTTGGCTATGGTAGGCGGAGAAAACTATAAGCGTTCGGTATTTAACCGTGTAACCCAATCTAAGCGACAGCCAGGTTCTGCATTTAAACCTTTTATTTATCAGACAGCTTTAGATATGGGTTATAACCCTGCAACACCTTTGACAGATCTTGCACGTACTTTTGAATATACATACAATGGCAAAAAAAAGATATGGGCACCTAAAAACTATGAACATGATTTTAAAGGGTTTATTTCATTACGTGAAGCACTGGTGCATTCACGTAATTTGGCAACGGTGAATCTTGTGGCTGATTTAGGCATCAATACCATACGTGATAGATTGGCATTTTTAGATGTGCCACATATACCCAAAGATATGTCTATTGCTTTGGGTAATTTAGGGTTGAGTCCTCTTAAAATGGCACAAATTTTTTCTGTATTTGCCAATAAAGGTCATATGATAGCACCAAGATTGGTAAGTAAAATTATCGCCAAAGAGGGTGCTGTGATTTATGAGACACGTCCTAAAGAGATAGCTGATTTCACTACGCCAGAGCAGGCATACCTTATGACAGATATACTTAAGGATGTGGTAAAAAGAGGTACGGGAAAAAATGCACGTGTAGAGGGTATAGCACTTGCAGGAAAAACAGGAACAACCAATCAAAATATAGATGCATGGTTTTGTGGCTATTCGCCTACAATAGAAGTGATTTCTTGGATGGGAAGAGATGACAACAAGCCTATAGGACATGGTGCAACGGGTGGAGCTATGGTGGCTCCTGCTTTTGCCTATTATTTTAAAAAATTGATAGCACTCTATCCTGAAACCAAGCGTACATTTGATATACCACAGGGTGTCTTTAGGGGTGTCTATGAAGGGAAAACAGAACTTTATACTAAAAATTCTCCTCTTCCTAGCACACAAGCAAAAGAAAATCCATATAAAAAGTATCTCAATGAAGAGAATGAAACTATGAGCCCAGAGAGTGATACTGGATTGATGCAAACGATTAAGATTGATAAAGAGATAGATAAAGATGAGGGGGATGCTTTACATCCTACACGCAAAGTACCAGAGCGTCCAGTTACCGAGGATAGCGGAGAATTATTTTAAGGGAGTCCGATGCATAGTTTTGCACCAGAAATTTTATTGATTACCATATTGAGTTTAGTGATATTCTCAGACGCACTTGCCAATAGGCTGAAGATACCTTCGGTATTTATATTGCTTATAGGCTCTTATTTGGTTTATACCTATTTTAAAGCAGCAGTACCTATAGATTTGGCAGAAAACTTTTCTACGGTGATACTTTTTTGTATCCCTCTTATTTTTATGGGAGATGCCCTGCATCTGCATTTCTCGGATATTAAAAAACATGCATGGAGTATTTTCTACTTAGCAGTGGTCGCTGTGGCACTCTCTATTACTGTGGGTGCAAGTCTCTCATACTTCAATGTGTATGAGGGTCTAAGTCTAGGTGCCTATGTGGCACTCTTTGCTATCAATATGGCTACAGATGCAGTCTCTGTGCAGTCAGTACTTTCTCGTTTTGAGGGCATTGGGCACGATATCAAAGTGTTGATAGAAGGGGAATCGTTAGGCAATGATGCCACAGCAGTGATTGCCTTTTTCTTTATAGGTTTGCCATGGATGGTATCTGGTCATATAGATGCAGGTGTTGCTGCCATGGATGCTTTACGTGTATTTGCGATGAGTACAGTAATTGGATTGGCACTTGGCTTTGGATTTTATTTGACAATGAAGCTTTTTTCTAATAAGCGTGGTGAGCTCTTTGCATTTGTAGTAGAAGCATATGTAGCCTATGTGCTCGCAGAGGAGATGCATATCTCTGGTATTTTGACACTTATCGTTGCTATTGTAGCTACAAAAGCATGGATAGATGCCGACTTGGCACATGATACACAAAAGAAAACGAAAAGTTTTATGCGTAAGTTGCGTTTGGGTGGCATAGAGACAACGACACATGAGAGGCTTGAATATATTTATGAAATGGCAAAAGAGTTTGGATATATTGCCGCAGTAGTCATCTTTTTTGCCTTGGCGGAGATGGTAGATTTTAAGTTGCTTTGGGAATATAAAGCAGAGATATTTATTATGTTTGTAGCAACAACACTTATTCGTGCTATCTCTATGGCAAAGTTTGCTTTTTTTGGTAGTGTAAAGGCATTGACCCCCATTAAGCCTGTAGGACTAGAGGGCTGGTTTATCTTGACATTCTCAGGGATGAAGGGTGCACTCTCTATTATCTTGGTACATATGATACCGGACAGTTTTGAGCACAAAGAGCTTTTTGAAGCTGTGA
The DNA here is from genome assembly GCA_026985755.1 of Sulfurovum sp. Classification (GTDB taxonomy): domain Bacteria; phylum Campylobacterota; class Campylobacteria; order Campylobacterales; family Sulfurovaceae; genus Sulfurovum. The sequence goes on from JALSPX010000040.1 coordinate 9,133, forward strand.
CAATAGGTGTGGTTGTGTTGTCTATCTTTGTTTACGGTACAACACTGTGGACTTATTTTACGTTTTTTAAGAGAGATGAAGAGAAGCGTTTGTTTAAAAACTAAGAAGATGTTCTATATCAAGGATATAGAACAAACATTTTATCCTATTGTTAGTCACCAGCTATGACACAAGCTGTAGATACATCCTCGTAGAGAGAAATATCTTGAATATTAAGTGCCTCACCATACTCTACTAGACTTAATTCGGAACAATTCCCTATTTCACCAAATGGACTAGATGCTCTACCATAAGTATTACAATTAGTGGTATTAGCAGGAGAATCGCGAAGCACATTATTTGCTAACCTTTGTTCTCCAGTTGTGAAGTTTGTTATAGTAAGTATAGGAGTAGAGCACGCGGAAGCTTTCATACTATGGATGATGATAATCGCTGTTTTTTCCTTCATCTGTTCCGTAATACTCTTACTTTTTTTACTACCTCCCCCACCACATCCCGAAAGAAGTAATGCACCTAATGCGATTGTTACTAAACCTAATTTTTTCATATAACATCCTTTTAAATTGTTGTATGAGTATTATACAAAAGGGTAGCTTGAAGTTTAGTAATATATATGGGGGGATAATATTGAAATTAGATAAGCCGTATGGTAGGCCAGAGATGCCCACCAAAACATTAGCAAGAGTACGTTGTAATGTACTCATGTGCGGTTGGGCGACCCTCTACAGGAATTACGTGTCTGTCAAACATGTAATCAACATACTCTTTAATATATTCTGGACTCATGATAGGAGCAAGGAAGTCATGGTCTTTTTCTAGACCTTCTAGTGCATCTCTAAAAGAGTTTGGAAGTTCAGGAATTTTTCTTTCAGCAATTTCCTCTCGACTAAGTTCAAATAGGTCTTCATTAAATGGACCTACTAAGTCATAACCACCTTTTTTGATACCATCAAGACCGGCTGTCATAAGTACCGCAAATGCAAGGTAAGGACATGAAGTTGAGTCAGGGAAGCGTGTCTCAATTCTTGTCGCTTTTTCTCCCGCACCATAAGGAATACGACAAGCTGCACTTCGGTTTTGACTAGAGTATGTCAAGATACGTGGTGCTTCAAAACCTGGGAGTAGTCTCTTGTAAGAGTTTGTACTTGGGTTTGTAAAAGAAGCAACAGCCTCTTTGTGTTTAAAGATACCACTTAGGTAGTCAAGTGCTGTTTTAGAAAGGTTTGCATATTCGCCCTCTTTATAGAAAAGATTTTTACCATCTTTCCAGAGTGATTGGTGTACGTGCATACCGTTTCCGTTATCATTGTAGATAGGTTTTGGCATAAATGTTGCTGTTTTACCATTGAGGTGTGCTACCATTTTAACAACATATTTATATTTTTGTACATTGTCAGCTGCTGTAATGATATCTGAAAATACAACACCAATTTCATGTTGTCCTTGTGCCACTTCATGGTGCCCAAGTACTACTTCAATACCTACCTCTTCAAGAAGCATCATCATTTCAGCTCTTAAATCTACCGCAGAATCTGTAGGCATGACTGGGAAGTACCCCCCCTTAATTCTAGGTCTGTGACCCATGTTTCCATACTCACCATAGTCTTCAGCATCAGCCCAGTGACCTTCGTCTGTTTCTACCTTAAATGATTGGTGGTTGTCATTGTCTACGATTTTTACGTCATCAAAGATGAAAAATTCGTTTTCAGGACCAAAGTAAGCAGCGTCAGCTACACCCGCTTCATCTAGTGCTTTGAGTGCTTTTTTAGCGATTGATCTAGGACATTTAGCATAAAGCTCATTTTTGTAGATGTCGTAAACATCACAAATCACGATGACAGTGCTGTCAGCTGTAAATGGATCGAGGAATGCAGATGTTACATCTGGCTTGAGAATCATATCTGATTCATTGATTGGTTGCCAGTTTTCGATAGATGAACCATCAAAAGGAAGTCCAGCTTCAAGCATTTTATCATCTACAGCAGTTGCTCTGTATGAGATGTGGTGCCATGCACCTTTGATATCTGTAAATCTAAAGTCAATGAATTCTACTTCATTCTCTTCACAATATTTGTTAAATTCTGCCATGTTGTTTACGAATTTACCCATGTCTAACGCTCCTAAATTAAAATTTTATCCCTAGATTATAGCTAGTAAATCATAAATAAGCATAGATATTTTGCTTAAAAAGTAATCAATTGCTTCTCTCTCTCTTTAAAAGTAACAGCTTGGGTGTATCCAATATCTTTTGCCAATGTAGTGGCAAGTTCATAGCCAGCACCTATGTGCTCGACTGCATGGGCATCAGAAGAGAAGGTAATAGGGATACCCAGTGCATAGGCTTCTTCTAATAAGGCACGTGAAGGGTACATCTCACCTACAGGTTTACGTAATCCTGCGGTATTTATCTCTATGACCATATTGGATTTTTTGATGGCTAGGAGTACCTCTTTTGCTAAGAGTCTTATATCTTGTTTGGGCATAAATTTAAAGACTTTTATGAGGTCAAGGTGACCGACTATATCGAACTTCCCAGACTTTGCCATGGCTGCAGTAGCTTCGAAATAGGCTTTCCATATTTCATCTATGTCTTTATTTTTCCATCCACCTATAAACTCTGGATTGTCAAAACTCCATTTGTCTATGAAGTGCACAGAGCCTATGAGATAATCTACATCAGCACCCAGTACACGTTCATCCATGTGTCCTGGTAGCCAGTCTACTTCATAGCCTAGTAAAATATCTATCTCTTGTTTGTACTTCTCTTTGGCAGTAAGAATATCGTGAAAATAGGCATCTATCTCATCAAAATCCAGCCTATACTTAGGGTCGAAATCCATTGGTGCGTGTTCTGAAAACCCATAGATATCTATGCCAAGGGCTATAGCTTTTTGTATGTACGCATCTACGGTACCTTCTGCATGGTTACAGCGTGTGGTGTGGTTGTGTAAATCTACTCGTATTTTTTTATTCATAAAGTGATTTTAGCATAGAAAACTACTTTTTACTACTTATACGCTAAAATAAGACTAATTATAACGATAGGACAGATATGCAAAACAAAGTAGAACTTTTGGCACCAGCAGGTAACTTAGAGAAAATGAAGATTGCTCTAAACTATGGTGCAGACGCGGTATATGGGGGAACAAGTACCTTTTCACTGCGTATACGTTCGGGTAAAGAGTTCGATATTGAGTCTTATGCAGCAGGGATAGAATATGCCCATGCACGGGGTAAAAAAGTTTATTCTACGGTAAACTCTTTTCCTTTTAACTCACAGATGAAACTCTATGAAAACCACATTGCTAAGATAGCAGAGCTCAAACCCGATGCGCTTATCGTCTCTAGCCCTGGGGTTGTGAAGATAGCCCATAAAATAGCCCCAGATATTCCTATCCACCTCTCGACACAAGCCAACGTTATGAATGCGATGGATGCAGAGGTCTATTATGATTTGGGTGTGAAGCGTATTATCGTAGCACGTGAGATTTCACTCAAAGATTGTGAAGCGATAAAAAATCATATTCCTGATTTAGAGTTAGAGATATTTGTGCATGGTTCGATGTGTTTTGCGTATTCTGGGCGTTGTCTCATTTCATCTCTCCAAACGGGGCGTGTGCCCAACCGTGGTAGCTGTGCCAATGACTGTCGTTTCCCCTATGAAATTTATGCACATAACCCTGAGTCTGGTACGACCTTTAGACTCGATGAAGAAGAGGGCATAGGTACCTACATCATGAATGCAAAAGATATGAACATGGCATCACATGTCGACGAGATACTCAAATCGGGTGTGATAGACTCTCTCAAAATAGAAGGACGTACCAAGTCTCCTTATTATGCAGGTGTGGTTACAAAAGCCTACAGACATGCTATAGATGACTATTATAAAAATGACTTTGATGAAAAACGCTATCAAAAAGAGTTAAACACTACACAAAATCGTGGATTTTCAGATGCCTATTTACTTTCACGACCATTTGACAGAAACAACACAGAGTCCAATGACTTTTCCATACAGTACGGTACCCATCAAGTAGCAGGTTTGGTAAGCGAAGATGGCTTAAGCTGGAAATGTAAAGACAAGACCTGCCTAGGTGACTCTGTAGAGATTGTCGTACCTGTGGATGCCAAAGTAGAGCTGGTAGATAACGACATAGGAAAGATAGAAGAGATAGCAGGACACTATGTCATCACCTTTAAAAAACTCACTACCAAAGAAGGTAAGGAGTTGGAGTGTGTGCATAGTGGCAATGTCAATGATATCTTACTCCCAGCTCCATTGCCAGGGTATACGATACTTAGACGTGAAATCGCTGAAGCATTAGAAAAAAAAGGTCTAACCGAAGACTCAACCCCAATGAAACTAGAACAAGAAAAGTAGAGAGAAACAACTCGTTCCCACGTTGTATGTGGGAATGTATATTTGAGTTTGATATGCTAAAATAGTGATTAGTTTATTAAATTGATATATGCATTCCCACGCAAAGCATGGGAACGATTTGAATACAAAGGAAATAAAAAATGAAATTCGTATCAATTGTAATGGGTTCAAAAAGTGATTACAGCATTATGGAAGAGTGTGCAGAAACACTCAAAAAGTTTGGTGTACCTTTTGAGCTGATTATCTCTTCGGCACATAGAAGCCCAGAGCGAACAAAAACATATATGAAAGCAGCAGAAGAAAAAGGCGCACAAGTCTTCATAGCAGCCGCTGGTATGGCAGCACACTTGGCAGGTGCATTGGCAGCTTGTACAACAAAGCCTGTCCTTGGTGTACCTATGGAGAGTGGCCCCCTTCGTGGTAAAGATGCATTATTCAGCACTGTGATGATGCCTGCAGGCATGCCTGTAGGTACACTTGCTATTGGCAAAGCAGGAGCAGTCAATGCTGCATACCTTGCCATCCAAATCATGGCATTACAAGATGATGAACTGAAAATCAAACTGCAAGAAGATAGAATTAGCAAAGCAAAAAAAGTTGAGCTTGACTCAAGCGAAATAGAAACAATATTGTAAAAAATTAGAAATTAGAAAGTAGAAAGTAGAAATGAATAAAAACGCTATAACTTTTAGCGATATGCTATTAAAACTCCAACAATACTGGGCAGCTCAAGGCTGTAACATCGTACAACCCTACGACATCCCATCAGGTGCAGGGACATTTCACCCAGCAACACTGCTAAGAAGCCTAGACTCCAAGCCTTGGTCGGCTGCCTATGTGGCACCTAGCCGTCGTCCTACAGATGGACGTTATGGTGAGAACCCGAACCGTTTGGGTGCCTACTATCAGTTTCAGGCACTCATCAAGCCTAGCCCTGACAATATTCAAGAGCTTTACCTCAAATCGCTTGAATACTTAGGACTGAATCTGCAAGAACATGATATCCGTTTTGTCGAAGACAACTGGGAGTCACCAACACTGGGTGCATGGGGGCTTGGCTGGGAAGTTTGGCTCGATGGTATGGAGGTGACACAGTTTACTTATTTCCAACAAGTAGGAGGGATTGCTTGTGACCCTGTGGCTGTAGAGATTACCTATGGTACAGAGAGACTTGCGATGTACTTGCAAGGCGTGGACTCAGTTTATGACCTTGTGTGGAACAAGATGGGTGATGTGGTCACTACTTATGGTGACGTACACAAAGAGACAGAGTATGAATTTTCTAAGTATCATTTTGAGGTAGCCAATGTCGAGAATCTGTTCCAGCATTTTGAAGATGCATCGAATGAATGTAAAGCATGTTTGGATGCAGGATTGCCATTGCCTGCGTATGATCAGTGTATGATTGCCTCACACGCATTTAATGTACTAGATGCTAGAAAGGCTATCTCTCAGGCACAACGTCAAAACTATATTTTGAAAGTGCGTGAGCTCTCTATAGGGTGTGCACAGCTTTATAAAGAGCAAGAATCTGAGAGAAATGAGAGAATTACGGGTTAATCATCAATGAAAATAAAGGGTAAAAGTATGAAAAAAATCATTGGATTTATAGGCATAGTGTTATTATTAGGATGTGCAGAGCACAGCACTGTGAGTAAAAACTTTAAAGAGAGTATTAAAACAAAAAAAACTGTTACATTGGTTACCCCTGATACACATATTGTTGAGGTTTCAGTAGGAGGGGATAGTGTGGAGCATGAATCAGAAAGTAAGAAAAGCTCTCAATATTTTTTAACTGAACTGCAAAAACAATTATCTAACTATTATATAGTAAAAAATATTTCTGAATCATATTGTCCTTTAACTAAAACAGATATAGGTAATAATGAAAATAATTGTTCTAAAATGGTTTTGGATTTAAGACAATTGGGTAAAAATTTTGAAACAGTAAGTGATAGTCATAAGGTATATGCTAAGGCATTAGACTTACCAAAAAATACAGATATAACGATCTATTTATATGCACTTGAACCTAATAGATCAGTAGGTTCAAAAGTAGCATCAGGCTTATTTACAGCTGCATTGGCAGTTGCAACTGCAGGTACTTTTACAACTGTTGCCTCAGCGATGGAAGATACTGTATATATGGTAATGATTGACAATAAAACAAAAGAAGTCCTTTGGTATGATAAGCAAATAGGTGGAAGTATTGACCTTGATGATAAAGATGAAGTCGCAGAGAGTATTCAAAAATTTGTAAAAAATATTAAGGTGTATAGATAGAATTATGATGCCAGTAAGCTTGTAAATTTTTAGTCAAAATAAGCTTTTTGAAGGTAAGAGAAATGAGACTTTGATTCACGATGTGAAGGAAATAATATGAAAACAACACTAATCACAGGCGGGAACAAAGGCATAGGCTTAGAACTTACCAAAGCTTTTTTGGCACGAGACTATAAAGTCATAGTCATAGCACGAGATTTTAAAGATTTTGCTTATGCTGACAGAGTGGAATGCATAGCGTATGACTTGACAAATGTAGAGGGCATACCTGCACTTGTGGAGTCGCTAGGGAAGATAGATATCCTTATCAACAATGCAGGGGTCATGTACTCCCTCTCTTATGACAGCTATCCACAAGAAAAAGTAAACATTATGCTAAAGCTCAACCTAGAAGCACCTATCAAGCTGATAGAAGCGTGTGTAAAAGCAGGTGCAACACGCATCGTCAATAATGCTTCTATAGCAGGACAGATAGGGCATCCCGATGTTTGGTACGGCGTCAGTAAAGCAGGACTCATCAATGCTACTAAGAGCTTTGCGAAGATTTTTGAGGGTAGTGTAGTCATCAATGCTGTTGCTGCTAGTCCTGTAGAGACAGATATGTTAGAGACCATCCCTTTGGCTAGAAGAGAGACGTTTTTAAAGACGGTGGTAACGGGTAGATTTGCCACACCTGATGAAGTAGCCAAGGCGATGCTATGGTTGGCGACTGAGTCACCTGAGTATATCAATGGGACGACGATTGATGTGAATAATGGGTCGTATATGAGGTAGGATAGTTATAGTATTTATAAAGTTTAGTTTGTTATAATAACTTAAGTTATCGTAACAAAGGTTATTATATGAAATTTTATAATAGAGAAAATGAGCTTGCTTTACTAAAACGTGCTGACAAACTCAAAAAAAAGCATAGTATCATGACTATGCTTCTGGGTAGAAGGCGTGTGGGTAAGACAGCTTTGGTATTGCAACCTTTTTCTAGTGAAGAGGTGGTCTACCTATTTGTCTCAAAAAAGAGTGAATCTTTACTCTGCGAAGAGTTTAGCGAAGAGATAGAAGCCAAATTGGGCGTTACAATACATGGTGAGATAAGAACATTTGAGGCACTGTTTTCTTATCTGTTAGATTTGGGTAAGAATCAGTGTTTTACATTGATTGTAGATGAATTTCAAGAGTTTTATAAAATAAATCCAGCGATCTATTCTACGATACAAAAACTATGGGATGCAAATAAAGCAGAGAGCAAAATACACTTTATCACCTGTGGGTCTGTATATTCGTTGATGAAAAAAATCTTTGAAGATAAGAAAGAGCCACTCTTTGGACGTTCGGATTTTAAAATAGATTTAAAGCCATTAAAGGTGAGTGTCCTCAAAGAAATTTTGCAAGATCACCATGCTTATACTTCTCAAAATCTACTGGATTTTTATGTCATTACGGGTGGTGTGGCAAAGTATATAGAGCTTTTTGTACTCTATGAGAGTTTTACCTTTGAAGCGATGATAGAAGAGATACTTTCTCCCAATTCCCTTTTCATTGAGGAGGGAAAAAATAGGCTCATCGAAGAGTTTGGCAAGGAGTATGGTACCTACTTTTCTGTGCTTAGCCTCATCGCTTCATCCAAGACATCCAGAAGTGAAATAGAGTCTATTTTGGAAAAAAATATTTCAGGTCATCTCAATAGGTTAGAACATGATTATCATATCATTAAAAGCATCAAGCCCATAGGTGCAAAGCCCAATAGTAAAGTGCAAAAATATGAGATAGTGGATAACTTTTTAGCTTTTTGGTTTCGTTTCATCTATAAATACAGTTCAATGGTCGAAGCAGAAGCGTATGATAGACTCAAAGAAGTTATTTACAGAGATTTTAGTACCTTTGAGGGTAGATTTTTGGAGAAGCTATTTATCGAACTCTTAAAAGAGTCTCAAGGCTATACTCAAATAGGTAATTATTGGGAGCGTGGTAACAAAAATGAGATTGACATAGTGGCAGTAGATGAGATAGAAAAAAAACTTTTGTTATGTGAAGTAAAACTCTCTAAAAAACGGCTAAACTATGAAGCGTTGGTAAGAAAATCTACAAAGCTGGTAGAAAAATATAAGGGGTATGAGATAGAGTATAGGTTGTTGAGCGTGGAGGATGTGACTAATGTATTGCATAGTTGGAAAAACAATGATAATAAACATACTAAACTTTTTTGATTTATCTCTTTTTAAAGTAGTTTGTAATACACTTTGTTATACAAATAAAAAGGAGTCTATGATGATAGCAGTACGATTACCTGACATTATGGAGAAAAAGCTCAATACCTATGCAGAAACTTTAAATAAAACCAAAACAGATGTGGTAAGAGAAGCTTTGGCACTTTACTTTA
>JALSPX010000041.1 GCA_026985755.1 Sulfurovum sp.
GCAACAAGTATGGGCGTACTTTGAAGACCCTAGCATAGATGAGCGTAGGGCGTATGAGACAGACTTTGAGAAGTATATTTCCGAGGATGAGGTGGAGATTTATATAGAGGTGCCCTTATGATAATGAAGCTATAATAGAAGATAAAATGTAGAGGATATAGCATGTCAAGTAAAATGCATATAGATAAAATTTTAAATTCTCTTGAAGAGATGAGCCCTGGTCAAAATGAATTTTATCAGGCTACACAAGAAGTATTGCTATCACTTTTGCCCCTACTAGAGAGTGACAGTCGCTATGAAGAGTATAATATACTCGAACGTATCATTGTGCCTGAGAGAAGTATCATTTTCCGTGTGACATGGATAGATGACAGTGGCAAAGTACAGACAAACTTTGGTTATAGAGTACAGTTTAACTCAGCTATAGGGCCGTATAAGGGTGGGCTTCGTTTTCACCCTAGCGTCAATCTGGGGATTATGAAATTTTTAGGCTTTGAACAGATATTTAAAAATGCTCTGACAGGACTACAAATAGGAGGAGGAAAAGGTGGCTCCAACTTTGATCCCAAAGGCAAAAGTGATAATGAAGTCATGCGATTTTGCCAAGCCTTTATGAGTGAACTCTATAAACATATAGGTAAACATAAAGATGTCCCTGCAGGAGATATAGGTGTAGGCGCTAGAGAGATAGGCTATCTTTTTGGGCAATATAAAAAGCTTACGGGTGAGTTTGATGGTATACTCACAGGAAAAGGGCTCAACTGGGGAGGCTCCAAAGCACGTAAAGAAGCTACTGGTTATGGTTCTGTCTATTTTGCAGAGAACTTTCTAAACAAGTATGACAAAAGCCTACAGGACAAGAAATGTGCAGTATCAGGCTCTGGAAATGTAGCTATTTATACGATAGAAAAACTCTATGATTTAGGTGCTATACCTATCAGTTGCTCAGACAGCAAGGGTACGATTTATCATAAAAATGGTATAGATTTATCTGCACTTAAGGCTGTCAAAGAGATACATCATGGTTCACTTGAAGAGTATGCATCTTTGTCTTGTGAATGTGAATATATACCTTTAAATAAATATCCAAAAGATGGACATGCAGTATGGCATTTGCCTTGTGATATAGCTTTTCCAAGTGCCACACAAAATGAACTAACATTGAGTGACATAAAAGCACTTCATAAAAATGGCTGTATTTTAGTAAATGAAGGTGCAAATATGCCTACAACACCTGATGCATTGGAATACATAAAAAGCAACAAGATACTCTTTTCTCCAGGTAAAGCTGCTAATGCTGGTGGTGTAGCGACTTCGCAATTGGAGATGAGCCAAAATGCCTCTATGTCTCAGTGGAGTTTTGAAGAAGTGGATATTCAGTTGCGTGGTATTATGAGTAATATATTTAAGACGGCGTATGAAACTTCTGTAGAATTTGAGTGTGAGGGTGACTTGGTGAGTGGTGCAAATATAGCAGGGTTTAGAAAAGTTGCAGATTCTATGATAGAGCAAGGTGCAGTATAATAGATACCCTTATTTTCATTGGCTATAATACACCCATGAAAATTGAAAATGAAGAAGCTTTAGATAGGCTCATTATCTGTCAGCAATGCCATACGTTACATGAAGAAATACCTATTAAAGATGGTACAAAAGCAGTCTGTACAGAGTGTGGATCTATGCTTTATCATTATGATAGTAGACTCGTTGACAATGGTTTAGCATGGAGTATTACAGGGCTAATCTTTTTTATTGTTGCCAATAGCTTTCCACTTGTTAATATTGAACTCCTTGGTCATGAGCAATTTATCACAATTTTCAAAACTTTTTTATCATTGTTTGACAGCGGGTATTATTTGGTAGGGCTTATGTCTCTTTTTTTAATTTTTCTTTTTCCCTTGATGATATTTCTTATCAACATTATACTTTTTACACTACTCAAACTCAAAAAAGCACCACAGTTTACCAAAGAGCTTCTCATACTTTTTTCTCATATTAAACCTTGGAGTATGTCAGATATTTTTCTTATATCTGTGCTGGTAGCACTGGTAAAGCTTATTGGGTATGCACAGATACATATGGGAGTCTCCTTTTGGGCATTGGCTATTTTTGTTGCTATTGATTTATATATTACAAAACGTATTCATATTTCAGAAATATGGATGTTACGTAAAAGAATTTTTGAAAACAAAGGCAATCGATGATAGAGATAGATGAAAACGCACTCATACGTTGTCCTGTTTGTGAGGCAGTCAATATTAGCACTGGGGATGAGACCCTATGTCATCGATGTGGCTCACGCATTTCCAATCAAAAATCAAGTACGCAAAAAGCATGGGCATATCTCATTACCGCCATCATTGCATACATACCTGCAAATTTATATCCTATGCTTATTACCAAGCAGTTTGGCATGATAGAGGGTAGTACCATTTTAGGTGGGGTAGTGACGCTATGGGAACATGGTTCATACCCTATTGCAGCCATTATCTTTTTTGCATCTATTGTTATTCCTGTGATGAAATTTTTAATTTTGATTTATCTCTTAATTAGTGTAAAATACCCAATTGGAAAAGATAAAAAAGTTGATAAACATAAACTGTATTATATGACAGAAGCAGTAGGACCATGGTCTATGATAGATGTATTTGTTGTAGCGATACTTGCAGCTCTTATACATTTGGCCAATGTAGAAATAGTTGCAGGTACTGCAGCTACAGCATTTGCAATCTCCGTCTTTTTTACACTTTTAGCAGCACATGCTTTTGATGAACGACTAATTAAATAATGAAGGAACAACAGAGAATGTCAAAACAAATACCAAAAATAGAAGAATCAAATCAATTTAATTTTTTTACTTCTATTTGGATAGTGCCTTTTATTGCACTGATTATTGCTGGGTGGTTAGCCTATCAATATTTTTCTCAACTAGGTCCTGAAATACGTATTGTCTTTCCTAAAAATGAAGGATTACAAGCAGGTCAAAGTCAGATTAAATATAGAGATGTCCCTGTAGGTACTGTCAAAAAAATTGAATTACAAGAAGATGGTGAGGGGATTGTTGTCATTGCACGTATGGACAAGACTATTGCACCATTTTTGAATGCATCTACAAAGCTTTGGATTGTTAAACCAGAAGTAGGTATAGGTGGGGTAAGTGGTCTAGATACACTCATTTCTGGAACATATATCAATATGTATGCAGAAAAATCAGACACAAGACTCGACACCTTTGTAGGGCAAGAGCATGCATATAGAGATGATACGGCAGGTAGCTATTTTGTACTCAATACACCTGATATAAAAAGTTCCGTAAAAGTGGGTACTCCTATCTATTTAAAAAATATACAAGTAGGGCAAGTAGAATATATAGTGCTCGCATTGGATGATAGCTCTATTGATGTGATTGTCTATATAGACAATGCCTATACACCTTACTTACGTGTTGATTCTAACTTTTGGGTGCGTAGTACTGTTTCAGCTGAATTTACAAATGGAACGCTAGATTTCAGACTTGCACCTGCAACAGACCTGATACAAGGAGCCATTGAGTTTTCAAGTCAAAAGAAAGAAGCTGTCTGTACAGTACCAAATAAATATGTATTTAAACTCTATGGAAGTAAAAGCGAAGTTGAAAATACCTATATCGGAAACAGTACCAAGATAATCAAACGTTTTAAATTAAAAACAAGTGAACAAATCTCTAAGCTTCATGTAGGTTCTCCTGTACGTTATGAAGGATTTGAAGTAGGAAAAGTAAAAGAGATACAGATAAATTATGACTATAAAACACATGCTATGAAAAGTAATGTTTTTACAGATATAAATCTTGCTGTCTTTGCAGATGAGGATGATATATCAGGCAAAAGTGGTGAAAAAAACTTCATTATGGCAGTCAAAGAGGGCATGCGCGCACAGATTATTCCTAGTGATCCTATCACGGGATTCTTGTATGTAGATTTGACCTTCAATCATCGTGATGACAATCAATCACTCTATGTAGATAAAGATGCTTTTACTGTACTGCCTACTGTGGCGTACCAATCTGGCAATATGATGGCAAGTATGTCTAAAATATTGGATAAAATCAATGCATTACCACTGGAAGATTTACTGACATCTCTCAATAAGGTTGTCGAAAATGCAAATCATGTTGTAAAAGGTGTAGATAAGCCACTGATTACATTATTGAGTGATTTAAAAACAACTGTCCATAATCTCAATACAATGACCAATAAAAAATCTTTTTCTCGTATGCCTGAAGAGTTAAACAAAACACTCAAAGAGTTAACAAAAACATTAAAAACAACTAAAAAAGTAGTCAGAGGATATGACAGTAATTCGTTGATTGTACAACAATTGGCAGAGACTCTCAAAGCAGTAACACAAAGCTCAAAAGAGATGCAAATTTTCTTAAAACTACTTAACCGTAAACCAAATTCACTTATCTTTGGAGATCACTAATGCAAAAAATATTAGGATTTATTTTTATATCATTTTTATTCACAGGGTGTTCTTTCACCAATAGTTATTATATACTTTCCATCGCGCCTACACCTCAAGAACATTATAAAGGTAGGAACAATATTATAGGTATAGAAAAGATCATAGTGCCGAAATATTTGTTTAAAAGAGAGATAGCTGTCGCAAAAAGCAATAGCCAAATAACCTTCCTTAGTAATGCCGTATGGGCAGAGGATTTGGATGATGGACTTACGCAAAGACTTATAGGCTATCTACAAAAGAAGTTTAATAATCCAAATATATATACCTATCCATGGGGTGTAGAAAAACAACCAACCCTTAAAATAAGAGTAGCCATTACACGTTTTATTGCACAAGGTAACGCTGTCTATCTTG